>CAJOPO010000300.1 GCA_905236315.1 uncultured Treponema sp. | reverse complement strand
TTTTAATTCCTGCTATTACCAGGAATTAAAACTCGTCGGGTTCTCTAAAAAATCACCAAAGGTGAGTTTTTAGAGATACCCTTAAAACATTTTAAGAACTACGAGGCTTTTATGGAAGAACATTACACATTTACCTTAAACGAAAATGTAATACGCACAAAGGTTACATTTAAAAATCACTTTGGCATTAAACTTGTAGGCGACCTTTACGCCCCTAAAGACTTACCTGCTACTAAAAAAAATCCAGCCATTGCAGTGTGCGGTCCCTTTGGTGCTGTAAAGGAACAAGCAAGCGGGCTTTACGCTAACGAAATGGCAAGTCGTGGTTACATTACCTTAGCATTTGACCCCTCTTTTACAGGTGAATCAGGCGGGGAAGTGCGCTATATGAACAGCCCTGATATTAACACAGAAGATTTTATGGCAGCAGTTGACTTTCTTTCTACAAGAGAGAATATCGACCCAGATAAAATAGGAATCATTGGAATATGTGGCTGGGGCGGAATGGCATTAAATACAGCGGCAATAGATACACGCATAAAGGCAACCGTTGCAAGCACAATGTATGATATGAGCCGTGTTACAGCAAATGGATATTTCGATATTGCAAATTCTATAGAAGCAAGAAACAAAGCTCGAAAGGCTCTTATGGCACAGAGAATAGAAGATTTTAAGGCAGTTTCTTCAGGTGGCACATACAAACTAGCCGGTGGTGTAATTGACCCCCTCCCAGAAGATGCTCCTCAGTTTGTTAAAGATTACTATGCCTATTACAAAACACCACGTGGCTATCACGAACGCAGTCTAAATTCAAATGGTGGCTGGAATGTAACAGCGGGAACATCTCTTCTTAATACAAAATTGCTTGCTTATTCTAACGAAATTGAAAATGCTGTTCTTGTCATTCATGGAGAAAAAGCGCATAGCCGTTATTTTAGTGAAGACGCTTTTAAAAACATGACAGAAGGTTCCCCCTTTGCTGCAAATAAAGAACTTATGATTATCCCTGAAGCAAGCCATGTAGACTTGTACGATAATAAGGATAAAATTCCATTTGCAAAAATTGACGATTTTATGAAAAGTAATTTAAAATAAAAGACACTATGTTGCAAGGAGAAAATGAGCAATGAAAAAAAATGTTTTATTCTTTCTTATTTTCATTTTGCTTTCCATAACGGCATGCGTAGGTAGTTTTGCAAATGGTTCTAACGAGAACGGCAGCAAATTATCTAGTACAGGAGGTGATTCTACAATGAAAATTAAAATAGATATTACAAGCAATAGCGGAAATCATACACTTACTGCAACACTTGCAGATAATAAATCTGCCATTGCGTTTTACGAACTTTTGAAAAAAGGCGAAGTATCAGTTGCCATGCACGACTATGGTAGTTTTGAGAAAGTGGGTTCGCTTGGCACATCTCTTCCGCGCACTGATACGCAAATCACCACTAGCGCGGGAGACATCATACTCTATCAAGGAAACCAGATTACAATCTACTATGATGTTAATTCATGGAATTTTACACGACTTGGTAAGGTAGACAATGTTAGTCAAGCAGAACTAAAAAGGATTCTTGGCGCAGGAAACGTAACTGCTATATTTTCAATTTTGCAATAGGATAAATATGACAAATAAAGAATTTTTACAGATTATGGCAACAAAGGAACGTGTTGTCGCAGGCTCCCCTACACATCTAAAAATGAGTGAACTCTCTCAAGAAGCCCTAAAAATCACGGCGGAATTAAACAGCTCGTACCATACCCCAGAAGAAATACGCTCTCTATTTTCTGAACTAACGGGGAAAAAGGTTGATGACTCATTTAGAATGTTTCCACCTTTCACAACCGACTGTGGAAAGAACATCACTGTTGGGCGCAATGTATTTATAAATGCTGGCTGTCGCTTTCAAGACCAAGGGGAAATCACGCTTGGCGATGGTGCGCTCATTGGGCATAACGTAGTCATTGCTACTCTAAATCATGACCTTGCTCCAGAAAATCGTGCTGATATATTCCCTTTACCAGTTTATATTGGAGAGAACGTGTGGATTGGCTCAAATGCAACAATTCTTCCCGGAGTTACGATTGGTAAAGGGGCTGTGGTTGCAGCAGGAGCGGTAGTAACCAAAGATGTTCCTGCAATGACTGTCGTAGGCGGAGTTCCTGCAAAGATTATAAAGACTTTAGAATAAAGCGTAAGAGTTAAGCCAAAGTCTTAAGGCTCTCCCTCATACTAAGGGCAACTAGCTTACAAAAGAAAAAAAAGCCTTGCTTGGAAACTTTAATTTTCAAGCAAGGCTATAAATGCTAATTATATAGCAATGATAATGTTATTTTTTGCTATACTTCTTTGTACGCTTGTCAGCAATGCGTCCTGAATAATTTAAGCCATAAGCATAATCGTAAACATTACCAACTTCATCAGTATAACATTCCATATCACGTCCAACATCTTCGTTCTGTGCTTCAACAGCTTCCATATCTTTTGGCATCTGCAAAGGCAAAAGACCACGTGGTTCATATTTACCTGCTAGAATGTCAAAGAAAGCTTGGTCGCTTACAGAAAATCCCATAAGGATTGCATCTGCATAAGGTTCAATTTCGCCAAAGCAAACAGGGTTAGAAGCAGTCATACATACAACAATAGGAATATTCTTGCCAGTCGCTTTTATGGCATTTACAGTGTTCATAAATGCTGTATAGTCATAAGCGTTATATAGCTTTGAAGTCTTACCATTGTAGCTGCGGTTTTCTTTCTTACCGTCTACAATATCACCACTAATAGACTCAGAGCGTCCTGATTTTGCTGTATAAGGCTGATACTGCAAAGAAAGAGGATAGAAACTTCTGTCTTCTCTGTTCATTCCTGCATAAGAGAAGTTTGAACCATTATTAGGAGTAGACATACCAACAATTACTAAATCTACATCAGATAAATCTGGAGTAACATAAGTTACATTACCGTCTGCATCTTTTTGCTGAATGTCTGTTATAACTTCTTTACAGAACTGTTTTGCAGCACCTAAAGAAAGAGATTCAAGCCATTCTGCAGGACTTGCACCCCATGGACCTGGAATTGAATCAAGATAAGTCATAGGAATGTATACTTTCTTGTTTGCAAGAGAGCCTTTGTCTGAAGAAGATGAAGCTATTACGTTGCCCTTATTCTTTAGCATAACTACAGAAGCCAACTGTGCATTATATCCGTCTTCACATTTTTCTTTAGAACCAGCTACAGCCTTTGAATGTTCAATGTTGATATAAGGATTTTCAAAAAGACCAGGACGGAACTCTAACAAAAGTATGCGCTCAGCAGATTTTTCAAAGCGTGCACGAGCTGCGTCCTTGCCCATTTCCTTTTCCATCATAGCATAGGCTTCTATAACAGGTTTAGAATCATTGTTACCACCAAACATATCAACGCCATTCATAAGTAAATCATAATGACGTTCTGCAATAGTGCGGTCTTCTTCTCCCCATGCAGTGCCTATAATTCCACCATCTTTTAGAGCAGATGTTACAGCCCAGTCTGTACATACAACACCGTCAAACTTAGCACCAGTGCGTAAGTCATCCATCTTCTTTTTGTTGTATGCAGAACCTACTGCACTACCACCTAAAGCACTACCGTCTGCATTAAGAGCGATGGAATATGAATCCATTACAGCAGCAGAAGTCTTTGTTTTACCTTTTAGCTTAAATCCGCCTAAAATAAAGGGCTTTTTGTGCTCTTCATAGTTGTTTCCTGGATAAACTGCATATTTTCCACTTTCTGTGTGAGACTCTCTACCTGCTTCTCCAACACCATCTCCTGGCCAGTGTTTAATCATACAGTTTATAGAATCTTCGCCCCAACCTATGTCTTTACCCTTTTCGTTATATGTAGACTGAGAGCCATCAACATAAGCCTGTGTCATATCTATAGCAAGCTGAGTGCCTTCTCCAAATGTGCCATAAATGCGGAGCCAACGAGGGTCAGTTGAAAGGTCAATCTGTGGTCCTAAAGCTGTAGTAATACCCATTGCTCTATATTCTGCAGAAACATCTTTTGCAAAGGTATACATTATATCTGTATCAAATGTAGCGGCTAGTCCTAAATTAGAAGGCCACATAGAAATGTCTGCTCCAGAAACCATGCTTGAATACTGGTCGCCTCTACCTGCTGTGCTTCTTGGGTCAGAGCTATAGTTTACAGGAACTGGGAAGTCTAAGCCTTCTACAAAGGCCTGCATCTCGTTATTCCACTGAACAGCAGCAGCTACGTTATTGCTACCTGCATTTAATACAGCACGCAAGTTATCTTCTTTTAGATATTTCTTTTGTGCATCGGTAAGACCATCTTCTATTGCTCTTTCATGAGAACTAAACAACATAAGTCCTGCAATCTGCTCTGTAGTCAACTCTTTTGCAAGGGCAGCCGCTCTCTGCTCTGGTTTTAATCTCCAGTCTTCCCATGTGTCAAGCTTTCCATTTTTGTTTAGGTCTTTAAAAGCATAAGTGTAGCCACCCTTAGTTTCTTCTAAGAGTTTTACACCAGATTTTGAAGAATAGCCTAGTATGGCACCATTTTTGGGATTTCGTACAATTACGTACTGTGTTTTTCCATCAGAAACAGTTTCTGTGGTATACTTTTTTGCTTGAGCTGCAGCATAACCGTCAGCTAACACAATTCCGCACAAAAGTGCACCTATTAATGCACGTTGTGCTTTCTTTGCTTTTTGTTTGGACATTGCGTCCCCTCCTAAAATAGTAAGGAACTAATTTGAAGCTCCAAAGTTAAGCTGAATCTACGTTCCTCTAATGAAATTTATTGTAATACCACATTTATAGAAAAGCAAATTTTTTTTAACTGTTTACAACTTGGTTTTTACCATTGTTCTTGCCAATATACAATTTATCGTCTGCTATTTTGATAAGTTCATCAATGGTTGCTTTAGGACGATAACTTGCCACTCCAATAGTAATAGTTATTTTTACATCAGAATCGTTATATGTGATTTTTTCTTTTTCTACATCCGCTCGTATTCTTTCTGCTACGCTTTGAGTTATTTCGTTATCAGCTCGAACCATTACAAGTATTTCTTCACCACCATATCTAAATACAATATCATCTTTTCTTACATCACAACTAATTATATTTGCGACAGTTTTTAGAATTAAGTCTCCACAATCATGACCATAGGTGTCATTTATGCGCTTAAAATTATCTAAATCACACATTAAAAGTGTAAAAGTGCCATCTCCCCTTTCTGCTTGTTTTATTACTCTGTTTATATGACCTCTTAAACTTCTTCTATTATGTAGTAAAGTTAAAGTGTCATAATCAGCGAGTTTTTCAAGTTCTTTAGCAAGCCGCTTTTCTACAAGATATGTAAGCAGCCATAGCAACATGGTAGAAAGGGATAGGTATATAATACGCAAAATTATATTTGGAATAAAGTTTTCATCTGCAGCTGGTAGAATGGCTTTTCCATCAATGAACCAAGAAAGATATGTAGAAATAGAAAGCTCACCAGCC
>CAJOPO010000299.1 GCA_905236315.1 uncultured Treponema sp. | reverse complement strand
TACCGGGATTTTATCGGATATATTGCGTTATTATGGACTTTATTATAAATTATTTGTGATAACAATATGATAGTAAATATCGTTCATCTATGTATTATGATCGAGAATGGCGACAAGGGTTCCAAGGAGAGCATGAAAGATGGGGAAAGTGTCGAAACAATGTATTACATTATAGCGATTTTAATGTACAATTATTATGTAATACAACATAGGCAAAAAAGAACGCCCGACCACAATATGTAGTAATCGAGCGTTTTTGGCCTCTATTTTCGTGAATTTCCTTTTTAACGGTAAAAATAAAAACGCCCAATTTTATTTTTGAAAAAACAGTGTAACGGTAACACGGTAAATAGATGTTCGAGATTATAATTCATGCCCAAAACCCTTTAAAATAAAGGATTTTGAAGGAAAAAGACCCTCTTGACAAAAAATTAAAATTCACTTAGAATTAATTTTGCCTTACGGCAAAACAATAGATTGGGGTGAATTATAATTTGGGCAGAGGATTATATGATGACAGGCATGAGATTCCCATTCCTTCTGAAGCACATATCAACCACTACGATGCAAGAGTTTTCTTAATAAGTCCCGTCGATAAAAAAAGAATAGTGATTGGAAAAGCCACTAGCGAAGAGCTTATGTTCCCCAACCGTTCTTTTAAAAAACTGTACCCTGATACATTCGAAAAAGAATACAGTGAATATGATGACCCTGTGAATTATGAAATGAAAGTAGGAATGTATGCTCTTTGTTTGGGTGCGTCAAAAAGCAATGGTTTGTATGATGTGCTTGTGCGCGCATACGATCCAAATCCGGCGAATGGTATCATGGACTTTTCTATGTACTCCATCCTTACGCGTAAAAATGTTGCTCAACTATTTTACGAAAGAATGAGAGAAGAGATTGTCTTTTCTGATGCGGTTAACAATGACACGTGGTGGTCTGATTTCTTCAAAAAAACATTAACCAAAGATAAGCATTTTAAATTTCGAATAGAATGGCTGAAGCATTGCAAGGAAATTGGTATCAATGAAGTTTGGCTTTGCATAGACGGCTCCAATAATGATTGCCAGATGAAGAAAAGCAGATATGCGGAACCTGGAGAGAATAAGTCACATACAAAAAAGACTATAATAGGATATATCTGGGCTGTTAGTGCTAAGGATGGGTTGCCCATTACCTACTTTGTTAATCCTGGCGGTGAGGTAGACTCTCAAGCAATTCAAGAACTGATAAATTTCCTGGAAGGATATCATTTTGAAGTTTCAGGTGTCATATTGGATCGGGGCTTTCCTACGTTAGAAGTTCTTGATCTATTGGACGGGTTGAATATCCCTTACGTCATCATGCTGCCTGAGTGTTACGGTCATAAATTGATGGTTGCGGAACATGGTGAAACTATTTTTTGGAATCCTGAGTACTTGATTGATGGTAAGGAATTATACGGAATATCCAGTAAAGTAAAAATATGGAAAAAGTATGAAAAAACAGGATTCATAAATTTGTACTACAGTTCAAAAACCGGCCACTATCATGGTTCTGATTTTAATGCTGCGGTCAGTGCAGCAAAAAAGAAAGCAGAGGAAGCTTGCAAAAAGGGAACATATCCCGTCATTGAGAAGCAATTCAAAAATATACTTAGCGTTGAAAAAAACAAAGACGGAACATTTTACGTAAACTGTAATTTTCAGGAGTGGCGTTCTCAATTGCATGGCGAGGGCTTCTTTTCAATCCTATCATCTGAAGACTTTGGCGCTCAGAAGACATACGATATTTACTCATTGAGGACACTTTCGGAAGTCAAGTTTAGTATGAGTAAGTCGCAGGAGGGATATAATACAACACGAACACACACAGATGATGGCACATTGAGCAAACTCGCCATTGCGTTTATTACAACTATTCTGCGTCATACGATTCAAGTCGCGTGTAAAGCTAATGAACTGGATACCAACTTGATGATCCAGATGACGGACAGAGTAAAACTGTTAATTAACGATTCTGGTAGGATGATAATGATTCGGGATATACCTAAGAACTTAAGGGTATTGTATGCATACTTTGGTTTGGAATATGAGAATTTCGATGTTATGACAGAAGAATTAAACCATCGATATTCTGACAAAGTTCATCGCCCAATTCGAGTATTTCCTACAGTGATAAAACCCGAACCCAAGAAACGAGGGAGAAAACTTGGAAGCAAGAACAAGAAAACCATAGAACGAGAGCAAGCAACATCACAACACAAAGAAGACCAGGATGAAAAAGAGAGTATACAAAAACCAAAACTTGGTCGGCGTCCTGGTTCAAAAGACGCTAAACCAAGAAAAAAACGGAGCGATGCAGGGAAAAAGAGAGGGCCGTATAAAAAAAGACAAAAGACCTAATAATTCCGGAATTTCAAAAAATTAAAATGTACTAGAAAAATATTTTACCGTTAAAAAGGAAATTCACGTATAAAGGAATTCAATTAATCCACGAAGTTATAGTCTCTACATCTTGTTGTCTATAATAATCATGTATCAACATATAGCGTTTTTTT
>CAJOPO010000298.1 GCA_905236315.1 uncultured Treponema sp. | reverse complement strand
CAATGATAAATGTATAGTTCAAAAAGAATTTACTTTTAAGACGACAAGAAAAGAAGGTTTGAATAAATCACCTGATGTGATGATAGTTTATCCACAAACAAAACAGGTTATTGTTTTCGAGGTAAAATCTGCAAGAATCCTTGAAAAATTCAATAAATCATATTCTGATAAAGATTCTTATGAGAAGAGCATTGAAAAAACTGTTTTTACTCCAATTGTGCAGTCGGCAAAGTCTATTACAAAAATTGTCGAAAACAATGCAACCAAACTTTTTGACAAAAGTTTCCGCTTTGTAAATGTAGCTGTCACAATGAGTGCTTTTGCTATTCTCATCAGAATTCTGACTGCTGTTCAGCAAATCAATGGCTTTGACCTGCTTATGAACTATAACAAGTACAGGGAGAAAATGAGTTTGAAAACATATTTACATCGCATAGATAAAAAGTTAAAATTGGATACTCGTTTCTTCCAAAAAATAGTATTGGAATCTCAAGAAGAGTACTTAAGGTTTATTGGCGCATATGAGAAATAGTGAGTATGCTATATTGACGAAGTAAAAAAAACATGCTAAACTTAAAGGTGTTGTTTGTAATACATTTATATGCCTTTATCTGAAGGAGGTTACACCATGAACCTTAACAAGCTCATTCAGGTAGTTTGTTATCTCCTAAAAAAATATGACTATTCATTGAATTATACAAAGTTAATAAAAATTCTATATTTATCTGACAGGAAAGCGCTTGCTGAATTGGGAGAAACTATTACTGGTGATGAAGTGTACGCAATGGATAATGGTCCAGTTTTATCTAATTTATATGACTTAATCAGAGGTAAATCTTCAACAGACGAGCAAAATCTATGGGATGTTTATTTTAAGAAAAACAATTTCGATATTATATGCATAAATAGAGAAATTTCAGATGGTGAGCTTTGTGACTATGAAGAATCAGTAATCGATGAAGTAGATTCAAAATATCATGATTATTCATACGGTCAAATGATTGATGAAGTTCATAAAAAGGAAATATGCCCTGAATGGAAAAATCCGTGTGGAACTTCTATTTATATAAGTACGGCTGATATATTGAAAAATATAGGTTTCACAGATAAAAGAATAAATGAAATTCAAGAAAACAATGCGATTTACTCTGAAGAATTTAAAAAAATGATGGTTCGTGCATAATATGTCTAATTGCGTTCAACTAGGTGATTCATATAGAGATAAAGCAGTTATAACTAGAAACGGTGACAAAAGGCATATAATGTATGTAATTGCAGAAGGAGAAGATGAGTTGTTGGTTGTCCCAATGGATTCATATCCAGAAGATGAAAATCCTAGTGAGCCGGAATTAAAAGTTTACGTAAAAATGGCACAGGAATTTGTTTTAAATCCTGGGGATTATTCGTATAAATATATTAAACATAAATCATTCATAAATTATAAGAAGGCTCATATTGTTTCCAAGTATAATGTAAATGTACTTATCGCAAATCCTTGGTAAGCATAGAAAATGCGACTTATCTATGCACATATAACGGTTGTCGCTAGATTTTTAAAGAAGAAAAACTTATGAAACCTTTTGAATATCTCCTCTCTTTTCTACTAAAAGATGAAGACCTATGCCGCCATGTTTTTTATGGCAGCTATGATTCCGCCCCCACAGATGCAAGGATTGTGATTGTAAGCTCTCCCTTCTTTGATAGTGGTATATACGGCACAAATTTAAGTTTCCCCCAAACGCCGTTTCCTCTGCTGCCAGAAACAGACATCCCCTTTCTATTCGGTGAGCCACGCATAGAACACACGGAGGACGACAGAATTATTTTGTATGCCGACCTTGTCGCGTCCGCATGCTTTTTGCTCAGCCGCTATGAAGAAGTTATTAAGCCTGACTGCCGCGACCAGTATGGCAGGTTCCGTGCAAAGGATTCTGTAATCTTTCAGCAGGGCTATGGGATGCGTCCGCTTGTGGATGAGTGGGGGCTGTATCTTCGTAATTTGCTAAGGCAGTGTGGTGTGGCAGTTTCGCAAGAAAAACACGGCTTTAGTAAAATATATTTGACTCATGATGTTGACAGACCGTTTTTTTTGCCCTCCTGCAAAGCCATGATTGTGCAGATTGGACGTAACTTTTTGGGGCGTGGGGTTCAGATAAAAAATCCAATAAAAGCATATCTGACGGGTAGGGGCGACCCCTTTTTTACATTTCCATGGATCGCGGAGCAGGATAACAGTTTAAGACATAAACTTGGGGCAGATATTGTCGAGGTCATTTATTTTTTGATTTCCGCAAAAAGCACACGCGAATGGAAATATTTTCCTGTTAAAAACCGTAAATATAAAAAGTTGCTTTCGTTTTTGAAAGAAACAGGTGCAAGGTTCGGACTGCATGTAAGCCATGAGGGTGGCATGAATCCCGAAAATATTCCTAATGAAATAAAGCGGCTTCCGTCCTGTGCGGACAGGCAGAATCTTCTTAGCCGCCACCATTATCTGCGTTGGACAGAGCCTGAGCATATAGTGCGGATGCAGGACGCGGGGATAAAACATGATTTTACGCTCGGCTACGCCGACAGTGCAGGATTCCGTGTGGGAACCTGCAGACCGTACAAGTTTATAAATCCTAGGACAATGGAGCTTACGGATGTAATGATTCATCCGATGGAAGTAATGGAATGTTCCCTTGCTGAAAAGCAATATATGGGGCTTTCAGAAGAGGAAGCAGTAGAGGTGTGCCGAAACCTTATAAAGCATGTCCATTACTTTAACGGAGAGTTTGTAGTCTTGTTCCACAACTCTTCTTTTGTTCCTGAATCTTATCATGAATCATTATATATCAAGTTACTGGAGATGCTTAATGACCAAACGCTTTGACAATACAAAATCTTTTGTTGCAAAAACAATTTTTCTGAACAGCCGTTTTAAAACCTATGAAAAATATATTCGTGCCGCATTGGATGCT
>CAJOPO010000297.1 GCA_905236315.1 uncultured Treponema sp. | reverse complement strand
TCAAGAAAATCAATTTCCTGCTTTTGAGTTGTCCTCCAAAAATAATACTTTGCATTTATGTTATGAAAAGCGTTATTTTTAATCCGCTCACTAATTAAAAAATTTTCCCATAGCATTCCAATATCACCACGCAAATTACATGGTGCAAAGTTAGAAATTAGTGCATTGCGAACTCCATTATCATAAAAATATATCTTTATACTTTTTTTTAACTCATTTCTAACATTACGCCTATATGAATATAAATGAAAGATAATATAAGCTTTTTCGAGTAAATCTATATATCGTTGCACAGTGAGAGTATCAATACCAAGTAGATTACCTAACTCATTAAAAGAAACTTCACTACCAATTTGTAAAGCAAGAGCTTGAATAAGTTTTTCTATAACAGCAGGTTTTCTTACATCCTGAAATTCAAAAACATCTTTATATAAATAACTATTCACTGTATTTATAAGGATTTCTTTTTCCTCACCAAAATTATTTACAACATCTGGATAAAATCCATAAACTAATCTTGTCTGCAAATAGCGTAATTCTTCTAGTAAAGAAGTATTTTTAATAAGTTCATTTGTAGAAAAAGGGAAAAGATGATATTCAAATTTTCTGCCTGTTAACGGTTCATTTATTGTATTAGATAAATCTAAAGAAGATGAACCTGTTACCGCTAGCTGAACATTAGGAAATGAATCGTGAATAAGTTTTATAGTAAGTCCTACATTTTCTATACGCTGTGCTTCGTCTATAACAATGAACTCTGATTTTCCAATAAGCGACTTTAGGCGATTTGTTCCCACATCAGTTAAAATGCCACGAATATCACTTTCATCACAATTCCAAAATTGAACAGATTTATCTACTGAAAAATCATCAAGGATATTTTTTAAGAGAGTTGTTTTTCCAACTTGTCGTGGACCTATAAGAAGAATAACCTTACCTTTGCCTATTTTTGCTTCTATAACAGCCCTTAAATCTCTTTGGATTTTACTCATACTTAGAGATTTTATAACATTTTTCGATTATAATCAACAAATATCATAACATTTTTCGATTATAATCAACAAATATCATAATATTTTTCGATTGTAATCAATAAATATCATAACATTTATTGATTACACCCCTCAAATATACCTAAGCAGGTCTATTTTTTAACTAATCTTTATATGTTATTACCTTCAAATCTTGGAATTCCTTCAAAACCTCTTTGTAAATCTGCTTCTGTAGGAATATAATCACTCATTTTTCCATCGTTATATGCTTGATATGCAAGCATATCAAAATAACCAGTACCAGTAAGACCAAATACAATGGTCTTTGCTTCCCCACTCTCTTTACATTTTAAAGCTTCATCTATTGCAACTTTTATAGCATGGCTACTTTCAGGAGCTGGAAGTATTCCCTCTACCCTTGCAAACTCCTGAGCTGCTTTAAATACAGAAGTTTGCTCAACCGCTCTAGCCTCAATAAGTTTATCATCATACAACTGCGATAATATAGAACTCATTCCGTGATAGCGTAGCCCACCTGCATGATTTGCAGAAGGAATAAATTCTGAACCAAGTGTATACATCTTTGCAAGTGGACAAACATGACCTGTATCGCAAAAGTCATAAACATATTTACCACGTGTAAAACTAGGGCAAGAAGCTGGTTCCACAGCAATAAAGCGATAATCTTGTTCACCACGTAACTTGCGCCCCATAAAAGGAGAAATTAATCCACCAAGATTTGACCCCCCACCTGCACAGCCTATAATTATATCAGGAACAATATTATATTTATCTAAAGCAGCCATAGTTTCCTGCCCTATTATTGTTTGATGCAATAAAACCTGAGAAAGCACACTACCTAAAACATAGCGATAACCTTCTTGTTTAGTTGCCGCTTCTACCGCTTCAGAAATTGCACAACCTAAACTTCCTGTTGTTCCAGGAAACTCTTTTAAGATTTTTCTTCCAACTTCCGTTGTATCAGAAGGAGAAGGTGTAACAGAGGCTCCATAAGTTCTCATTACTTCTCTGCGGAATGGCTTTT
>CAJOPO010000296.1 GCA_905236315.1 uncultured Treponema sp. | reverse complement strand
TGAAAATGCGATGTTGTAAGTCGCGCTATTATAGCGACTTACAACTCGCAGGAACCTCGAAAAACTTTCTGAAAGGGAGTTTTTCGAAGTTCCCATAAATAAAAAAGCCCGCTACATTTTCTGTAGGGGGCTTTCTAGCTTTAGTTCTAAAGAAAAATCCTTTAGACATCTTTCTTAGGCTGTAATGTTAAATAATGCACCAGGCTCTGGCATTAATCCTGCAAGACCGTATGTTCCAGGACCAGTTGAGGTAGCAACAGCGGTCTTTATTTGTTTTTGATATGTTTCTATCAATGCGTCTTTTTGTGCGTCTGAAAGTCCAACTACATCGTTCTTTGAAACAGTAGACTTCTTCATAGAAACCAACTGGTCAATGAGCGTGTTCAAAATTCTAATGCGATCAACGGGAACTCCTTTCTGACCGTTAGCGGCAGGTGTTCCCCGCACATGGTCAAACTGTGTGTATACTGTAACGCTGGGCTTTACAGGAACATACAGTCTGCCTGAGGAACTGGCAAAAAGAGTCTTATATGTCGCAGCACTTAAATGAATGTCTGTTCTATACATAGGCCATACCTCTCTATTAAAAGTATCGGTATGACTGTCTTTTGCTTTACATAAATTTTATAAAAAATAAAAAAAGAGTGGTGTTACAGAAAGTATGCCAAAACTTTCAACCGTCATTTTGAGCAATAGGCGTTGCCAGCGAAAAATTTGTGAATCTTGCAGATTTCTGCTAAAATTCGATAGATTCTTCCACAATGCAAAGCCTGCTAGCATTGTGTGTTCAGAATGACACGGTTAACATAGCATACATTTTGTAACACCTCCAAAACAAGAATAGGGCAAAAAATATATGTTGTGTCTTAGACCCCGAAACTACTTCCGGGGTACATCAAAGAAGGTGCATCTTTTATAATGCTCCAAAGGCACATAGCTGTGAACACACACCACAGCCCACACATAATGTGGGGTCAATATGCGCTTTTCCTCCTTGCATAGAGATTGCAGAACAGCCAATTTTCATACATTGCTTGCATGAACGGCACTTTTCTTTATCTACAATTAAGGCAGGCTTTGCTTTTACAGTTTTTAAGAGAACGCAAGGTCTTCGGCTTATTATGAGACTAGGACCGTCAAAGTCTAATTCTTCTTTTACGACCTTTTCACATTCTGCAATATTATATGGGTCTACAACGCGCACATGGCTTATTCCCATTGCTTTTGCAAGTGCTTCTAAATCAATGCGACCTGCTGCTTCTCCATATAGATTTTTGCCAGTGGTAGGGTTTTGCTGGTGACCTGTCATACCAGTGATAGAATTATCGAGCACAATTACTGTAGAAGCTGATTGATTATACGCAATGGTTGCAAGACCTGTCATACCTGAATGAACAAATGTCGAGTCCCCTAAAACCGCTACAGACTTACGTTCATATTCTGCTCCTCCAGCCTTGTTCCAGCCATGCAAACCAGAAAAAGATGCTCCCATGCACAGCGTTACGTCCATAGCAGAAAGTGGAGCTACGGAGCCTAGCGTATAGCAACCTATATCTCCCCAGACAGTTACCTTTAATTTATGTAGTGCATAGAACATTCCTCTGTGTGGGCAGCCTGCACACATAATGGGTGGACGCACTGGAATATCTATATTAAGTTTTGGACCTTCTTCTGTGTTTTTTCCAAATGCTTTTGCAATTATATTTTGGCTTAACTCTCCACAGTTAGAAAACATATCTTTGCCATGAATCTCTATTGCTAAGCCTAGTGAACGGCAGAATTGTTCAATAATTGGGTCTAGTTCTTCTATTATAATGAGCTTTTCTACAGATTTAGAAAACTCTTTTATCATTTGTGTAGGTAGGGGATTAATCATTCCTAGTTTTAATATAGAAACACTGTTTCCTAGTGCTTCTTTTGTATATTGATATGATGTAGATGATGTAATAACACCTATGGGAGCTTTGCCATTGACAAAAAAATTGGGAGTGGCTAGTTCTATGCGGTTTATTCCACTTTTTAATGACCATTCTTCTATCTCTTTAAGGCGTTTTTCTACTATAGGATGGCGATGAATGGCATTTGCTGGTGCCATTACGTACTTTGTAATATCTTTTTTATATTTTTTGGGGGGTATTTCTTTTCTTTCTCCTGCCTCTACAATGCTCTGACTATGAGCAATGCGAGTGCACATTTTGTATAAAACAGGGGTATCAAATTGCTCGCTAAGGGTAAAGGCAATTTTTGCATAATTTAGTGCTTCATCTGAATCGCTGGGTTCTAGCATGGGAACTTTTGCTGCTATAGCATAATGCCTTGAATCTTGTTCATTTTGACTAGAATGCATAGCGGGGTCATCTGCCACCCCAATAACTAATCCTGCGTTTATTCCTGTATAACTCATGGTAAAAAGAGGGTCTGCAGCCACGTTTAATCCTACGTGTTTCATACCGCAAAAAGACCTCTTTCCTGCAAGGCTTGCCCCAAAGGCTGTTTCTAATGCAACCTTTTCATTTGGTGCCCATTCACAATATATTTCTTTGAACTTTGCAGCTTCTTCTGTAATTTCTGTGCTTGGGGTTCCAGGATAACTAGAAACAACAGCACAACCACTTTCATATAGTCCGCGCGCTGCGGCAGCATTTCCTAACATCAGTTGTTTCATTTTTTTACTCTAACAAAACAGACTTTTGCTGTCAAGGTATGAGGTTTTTAATTCATGTATCATTGACACTATAGAGTTTTGTACAGGGGAGGGAAGTTTTTTTAATTCTTCTATTAAAGATTTGTATTTTTGATTTTCCTCTATCAGGGGTGGTGGAAGAGGCTTTGGAGATATTCATATCTTGCAATAAGTCTTCGATAGATACATCTAAAACTTTTGCAATGCGGAGTGCTACATCTGCTGACGGTATGCTATTCCTTTTTATTCCTGTTGAAAGGCTAGTAAGAGAAAAGTCTGCAAAATATGCAAGCTCCTTTCGGGAGATGTTTTTGTATTCACGCAAAGAATCAACAGTTTCCCAAAAATTCATATTAAAAATATATCACAATTGCGTTTTTTTTATTGATTTATACATATTTGTGTTTTATAATAATGTATAAGATACAATTGTGTTTTTTAGGAGGAGAATGATTATGAGGGGTGTACATACATACATACATACATACAAGTATGTTTCAACAAAAAAATTAAGATTTAGAAAGTTTGCTAAGTTTGCATTTGTGTCTAGCTTGTTTGCCTTTGTAATGCTTTTTTCGTCTTGCGAGAATATGTTTACTACAAAGTCTACATGGACTTTTCAGCATAGTGCTTATGGAAAAGGTTCTATTACAGTTAGACCTAAAAACGATGCTGACGAAGATGAATTTACCTTTTATCCTGGTAGTAAATATTCAGTTACTTGGACAGGGCATGGAGAAAGTTATTACAGTTATTCTTACACCGCTGCTACTGGAGTATATCCAAAATATTATGATTCTATCAAAGTAATACAATTTTTATATTAATACATTTTAATAAGAGTAAAGAGGAGGCTTTGTGCTGTACATTCTTAATAAAAAGAATACTGCTTTTTTCTATGTGCTTGTCTTTGTGTGTCTTAGTCCGTTATTTTTTGTTTCCTGTGTTAGTACCTATGTTAAAACATCAGATAAATTTTATGAAGATGGAGTTCTTGTATCAGAAACCTATGTAGAAACTAAGCAAGGTAAAGACGGAAGTAGTGGCAAGGAAAAGAGTTTTGTAAATTCTACTTATCATGACCTTTCTAATGCAGGACACATAATTACTGCCTCCGAAACAAAAACCCAAGATAATGGAAATTCTATATCATATATAATTGAAGAAACTGCACATTCTTTTGTAGCTCAAAAGGTTGATAAGAAAAAGGAAAGTTTTGATATAACCTACACCCTTATAGAAACCGTTGTTACTGATATTGGAGAAATGTCAAAGAATGGGGAAATCTCAAATAGAGAACTTTATTATGACACTAGGGTATTAGGTAGCAAGTCTTTTAAGGCAGATAAAAATGGTAGGGCTATTTCTTCAGCTTCGTCCTCTACTGTGTTTACAGGAGATGATTTTGCTCCTGAAGATGAAGAACTTTTTGAAGAGGTTCTTGCCCTTACCTTATATTCTGTTGTAAATCCACCAGATGTAGAGTTTGATGAAGAAAAAGATGAAGCTGTGGGTAAATCTTATAAACTGGAAATGACTACAGAGGAAATAGAAGTTAATAGCACAGCTAACGGACAATATATTGCCTATTCTTTTTTAGGCAAGCCCTTTGTAATTGCAGGAAGCACAGTATGGAATCTTATTAAGTGCGTGGGTTATTCCTTTGTGAACTTTGCAGGTGGCTATCAACTTGCAACAGGTGGTACTGGTTGGGGAGAAGATAATAATCAGTATTGGCTTATGCCTAGTTTTAATACTGCAAAACAGAAATTTGAAGAGGCAAAAGAAGAAAATGCAATAAAGTATTATCCTGAATATCATATTCCTTTAACAGATAATTCAATAAAGGTGACTAAGCTTGAAGAAAATACTTATGAAGGCTTTGTAAGCGAAGATATGGTTCATGTAAAAAGGTCTGTAGTAGATACTTATGACAATTCAATGTCTGTGAGCCGTTCTGCGTCTGCTGATGCAACTTATACATCTGGTGTAGTTGGTGTAATAGGTACAGGTGTAACAATCCCAGTATCTTGTATTACATGGGTAGGCGGATTTGCTGTCGCTATTATTGGTCAAATGTATCAATAACTTTGTTTTTTTACCTCATTTATATGGGGAATAAATATTTTTAGGAGAAAACTATGAAAAAGATTTTGTTTGCAGTTCTTACTGCAATGGCTTTGGTTATGGCTGTAGGTTGTAAGAGTACAGAAAACAATGCAAACGCTCTTGCAGGTTCTAAGCAAGCTGTAGAAGCAGGGCGTCCTAAGTGGGCTACGGCAGCTGGTTCTACCTTTACATCAAAAGAGGCTACTCAATTTATGACAGGGGATGGATATGTTGCTCCTGAAAGTGGTTATTTTGCTTCTGGAAATGCAAAAAGAGGAGATGCTCGTGCTACACAGGCTGCTGCAAGAATGGATGCTAGAAGTAGATTAACTGAATATATAAAGACAGAATCAACTAGTTATGCTGCTGATAATGGACATGACTATGCAGGATTAACTGTTGAAACAGTTGATAGTCTTATAAAAGGTTCTAGACCTATTGATAGTTTTGAAGCAGATGACGGAACTATTTATGTTTTAATGTTTATATCAGATAGTGACTTAGCAAAAAGTATAAAGGCAAGCGAAAGTCTTGATTCAGAGGTTTCTAAACTAATGTTAGAAATGCTAGAAGCAAAGGCTAAAGAATTATCAGAAACAGCTACTGTTTCAAACGAATAAGTTTTTTGCGGTTCTTATGGTTTATCCTAATTTTCCATAAGGACCGCTTTTTAGGAGATAGTTATGCGTAAGATTTTGTTATCATTAAGTATGTTTTTTTTGTTTATAAATATTTTTGCCTGTGCGAGCAATAACAATTCTTACATTAATTATGAACAAATCGAACAAAACAAAGCACAGGGACTTCCTACTTGGGCGTATTGTCAGTTTACTTCCAAAGAAGAAAGCATATATATAGACGGATATTCAAACGGAACAAAAGGCTTTTATGCTTCTGGTCGTGGCTCTTCACAAGAAGGGGCAAGAATAGATGCACGTAAAAACCTCATATCATATTGCACTGAACAATACGGCAAAGAAAATACAGATAGTGACAGTATAAAAATATACGGCTCTAGGATAATAGACAGTTTTGAAGCAGAAAATGGAAATATATACATACTAATGTTTATATCAGAAAAAGACGCAAAAAAGACTTTTGCAAATTAGGAGAATGTATGTATAAAAAAGCCATTGCCATTTTATTATTCATTACCCTACCTGTAATTGTTATAGCTCAAAATAGTAGCGGTACAAGAAAGTCTTTAAATGTAGAACGCCTTACAGGTAAGAGCCAGACAAAAAATGCAAGTAGACCCAAGTGGGCAACTATCGCAGGTACGTCTTTTATTACTAAAGAGGCAGAAGTTTTTGGCGTAACAGATGCTTATGAAAAGGGCTATTTTGTTTCAGGAAGTGGAGAATCATTATTTCGCTCTATGCAAGATGCATTATTGCGCTATTATGACTATTTAAATTTCTCTATGTCTAGTTATATTTCTGACGATGGAACATCTTGTACAGAATATTATTGTAACTTTCCTGAAATATCCTCTTTAGTAGATTTATTTGATGTCTATTATGATAATGCAGGTCGGGTATATACACTTATGTTTATATCCGACAGTAATCTTTTAAAGGTTTTAGAAAATAATTTTGACTCTTTATACTATGTAGAACACAGAGTGATAGATGATGGTCATGATGAGTCAGAGGAAATAAGATATTACACAAAATATGATTATGATTAGGGGAAAAGATGATTTCATCATATAAACATAAAGCATTTCCATTACTCCTTTTAGTCTTTTCTGCATTTTCGATTTTCGCAGAAGACAACCAACCTACTTTTGTAGGAATAAATGCCTTAACTGATGCTTCTTCTAAATCTTTAGCCTTGCGTGTTTTAGGTACAGCAGGTGACGAAAATACTGAAGGTGAGTTAAAAATTTTGGTTCTTACACCTAAACTTAGCAATATAAATACTTCAAATAAAAGAGACCTTATTGTAAATATTCAAGATGCCCTTGTAGAAAATTTTAATTCTTATGAAAATGTAAAAGCATTTTATGATGATGAAAAATCAGATGCCTTATATAATTTTTTACAAACTACAAGTATTTCAAATTATGCAGACAATGCTGCTATAACAGAAATATCATCTAGTGCACAATATGCACTTATTCCCATTGTATACAGAAAAAGTAGCACAATATATTATCTATCACTAGGATTATATAATATACAAAGTGGCAAACGCATTGCGTACACAAAAACGGAAAAATATGAAACTGTAAACGAACTTTATGCTGTATTTGGTGGCTGTGATACTGCAACAGCTTCAATTTGTTCAGCACTAAAGTTACATCAAAGTGCAAGTGTTATTACTACAATTCCAAATAATACTCTAGACCTAGATGAAAAATCTCTTAATGAATTAAATGAAAATGTAAAACTTGCAGATGAAGCATATAATAAAAAAGATTATAAAACCGCTCTAAAGTATTACAAAAAGGCGTCAAAATATAAAACTGCATATGTGCAAAATAGACTAGGCGATATGTACTGTTTGGGCTTAGGAACTAGCAAAAATTATGCTACAGCAATGAGTTGGTATAAGAAGGCCGCATGTCAAAATAATGTTTTAGCTCAGACAAATCTTGGTTTAATGTACGAAAATGGAATAGGTGTAAACACAGATTTAGCAATGGCTGTTGTTTGGTATGAAAAAGCTGCCACCCAAAATGCTACTGCCCAAACTAATCTTGGCTTTATGTATGAAAATGCAAAAGGCGTTGTTCAAGATTATGAAAAAGCATTTGAATTATATCAAAAAGCAGCGGAGCAAGGAAACGCAATAGCACAAAACAATCTTGGTGTAATGTATGAAAACGGCAGAGGTGTAAAGCAAGACTTTACTCAAGCTATCTCTTGGTATCAAAAATCTGCTGAACAGGGCAATGTAACTGCCCAATGTAATCTTGGCATTATGTATGATATGGGTAAAGGTGGACAACAAAGTTATTCCACTGCTTATAACTGGTATAAAAAAGCAAGCGATGGTGGAAACGCAGTGGCACAAAATAATTTAGGCATATTATATATGTATGGGCTAGGTGTTAATGCAGATCGTGCAACTGCAAAGTCTTTATATGAAAAGGCAAAAGCGCAAGGCGATGTTGCTGCAAAAAATAATCTTGATATATTAAATGGTTCCACAAGTTCTGTCGTGTCGGGATATTCTAAAGCTGTAATTTGGTATAGCAATGGAAGTTCTTGTTTTACTTCTCTTCAAAACTAATTAAGGAAAGCCTATGTGTAAAAATAAGTTAATATTATTATGTGCCATATTCCTTTGCATTTGTAATTATGCTTTAGTTGCAGAAGAAGAAACAGGAACTCTTTATGTAAGTTGTTCAAATTATGGCTTGTATGGTGTATCTGTATATGTTGACGGTTCATATAAAGGAACCGCCCCTTGTACAGTATATAATTTACGTCCTGGTACACACTATGTACGACTATCTAAATCTGGATATGATGATGCTTCTACAAGTGTTTACGTTAGTGCAGGAAGTTCTCAATCTGTAAGCTTAAAAATACCTACAAGTTCTATACGTGTAAGTTGCACTAATAGCACTTTAACAGGTGTAAGTGTATATATAGATGGTCATTATGAAGGAACTGCTCCTTGTACAGTAGATAACTTAACTCGTGGAAGTCATACGGTAAGAATATCTAAAGCAGGATATGAAGACGCTTCTACCACCGTTTATGTGTATTCTGGAACTACGGAATATGTAAGTTTAACAATCCCTACAGCAAGTCTTTATGTAAGTGCAAATGTTTCTGGCGCGTCTGTTTATTTAAATGGTTCATATCAAGGAACGACACCCTTATATTTAACAGATTTAGCTCCTGGTTCATATTCTGTACGTGTGGAAAAAACACATTACCAAACGGCAAGAAACAGTATTACATTAGAAACTGGATATAGGCATACTTTAACGTTTTCGTTAGAGAAAATATCTGGCTATTTAACAGTTTATACATCTCCTTCGAACGCTACAGTTTATTGTGGTTCAACTGTTATTACAGGAACTACAGAGCTAGATGAAGGCACTTATAATATAACAGGTCGTTCGTTTGGTTATAACGATAAAACGGAAAGAGTTGTTATACAGCGTAATAAGTATCACACCCTAAATCTTAGCCTTAGCAAAGCAAAATTTGAAATAAATAATTTTGTGTGCAGGAGTGAGAGTTTTACCCCTGACGAAAAATCTTGTGGTTCTATATATTTTGTTTGGTCTGTAACGGCTCCAGAAACAGGAACTATTACAGTTACAGATAGTTCTTCCTCCATCGTTTATTCTAGCAATACACGTTTTACCACTTGGAATCAGTGCATTGAATGGGATGGCAAGGTGAACGGCATATATATTCCAGACGGCAAGTATAATGTAACATTGAGTGCGGGTGGTTTAACACAGACAACATCTTTTGAAGTAAAAACGAAGAGGACTGCTTCTGAAATAAATAAGGAATTAGGCTCTGCTCGTATTGCTGTGCAAAAAGAAATTGCTGAGGAAAGCAAGAAAAACTCAAAGTCTAAAAATAAATCAAAAACGCAAAGGTCTAGCAGAGCGTCAAATGCAAAATCTATTGCTAATGATACTTCAAGCGATAAAGAATCAAGTTCTAATGGTTCAGATAGAAGGACTATTTTTGGTTACGAAAATGGAAGAGATGGCATATATCTTGAAGGTATGCCTTCGTCTGACTTTGGTGGACTTGTAAATATTGTAGGTTTATATGATTTTAATAAATATTTTTCTATAGGTCCATGCTTTGGTTTTAACCCTATCACAATAACAGAATATGGCAATTCTCCATGTTATGTAGAAACTTCTCTCGATGATAATAATCATATTAGTAATTGGTATTTTAAAACCCAATCACTTAAAGATTGTTTTAATCTCAATTTTTCTTTAAGAGCGGAAGCTGGGCTACCACTTGGAATATTTTATCCCTATGCCTTTGTAGGAGCAGGAGCGTGGCTATGTTCTGGACACTCTGGAATGATGGCATCTTATGGTGCAGGAATAGATATGAGGCTTATAAAAAAACATCTATCTTTAGGACTTGTAGCCGAAGGAAATTCATATTTTGGTTTTTATAATATTTTTTCTGTAGCACTTGTCGCAGGCTATCATTTTTAGGAGAAAAATATGAAAAGTAAAAAATTATTAAGTATACTACAAATATTGTTTGCTTTTATTTCCTGCTTTATCTTTTTTTCTTGTACATTTGGCGTTAATGAAGATTCCGATTTTCAAATTGTAAGAAATCATCATGATGAAAAATATATTTCTGAAAGAGAGCTTTCAATCACTGATTGGAGTAATTCTTCTATATATAAAGTTTTTTACATAAGGGAATCTATGTTTGCCATTGGTAGTAATTATAATTCAGCGGGTAGTAATGGTGATTATGAATATGAACATTTTACGATTACGCTTTCTGATGATATAAATTTTTCAAATATAATAGAACAATATGTAATGACTTCTCCTCAAATTATAAATGGAAAGAATATTGATGGAAATCTTTATTTAAAAATTTCATGCGACAAAACTACTACAATTACAAC
>CAJOPO010000295.1 GCA_905236315.1 uncultured Treponema sp. | reverse complement strand
TAAAATATTTTCGGCAAGTTTTTTATTACCACTAGGTACAATCATATCAATTCCACACGGAAGAACTGCAGCGGTTAATTTTTCTGGATTTTTACAAGAAATTGCACCTCTGTGTGCAAAAGAATCTATACCATTAGCAAGCCCACTTACAACTACGCTATCGTTTTCTGCAACTTCTTTTGCAAAATTAAGGGTAGCTTTAGCACATTCAGAGCAAACACGTCTTGTACCAACGATGGCGACTGCTTCTTTATTAAGGATAGAAATATTTCCCCTATAAAAAAGCATATAAGGCGGGTCTGTAATTTCTTTTAAAATGGAAGGGTATGCTTCATCATCTATGCGGACAGCGTAGATTTTTAAATTACGCATGAGAGTTTCATTTCTTATGGCCGTTTTTATACATTCTACTCCATTCCATGTAGCAGTACGAAAAGAACGACCTGTTATTTTTGCAATATCATCTATAGATAAATTTGCAAGAGAATTTGTATCTATAATATTCTTTCTTAATAAAATCTTATCCTTATGAGTTAAAAAAGAAATAGAAGAGATTGCTATATCTAAAATATCCACACTATAAAAATTACCTATTTGAATACTGAGCGTCAAGAGCTAATTTTTTATTTTTTTCTGCATCTTTCACTTTTTGTTCATTAGGCTTCAATTCTATAATTTTATCATATAAAGAAATTGCTTCTGCATAGCTACCTGTCAAATAATATGCACAAGCAAGAGCAAACATTCCATCAGTATTTTTTGTTTGTGTTTCTAAGAAAGTTTTCAAATACGGTATGGCTTTTTCATATTCCTTCATTTGAAATACATAAAGAACACCAAGTCCATACATTGCTTGATAATAACGTTCATTTATTGCAAGAGCACGTAAATATGCAGCTTCAGAAGTTTTTAAATAATCTACGCTATCATCCTTTGGTAAATCATCAATTTTCTTTTCCACCTGAGAATTTGCAATAAAGCCTGCGCAAGCCGCTTTATTAAAATATAAATTAGCATTATCGGGATAAAATGTAATAGCCTTACTAAAGCTATCATACGCTCTTACATACATTTGTTTTTCTAAATAACGCACTCCTAACATTTTATACCAAATTCCTTCTTGAGCTTCTGTAGTAACAAGATCCATTGCACGACGTTCATATTTTGCAATAGCATCTTTTAATTCATCTATTGTATTAGGATTTGAAACACCTTCTTCTAATTGTTGCATACGTTTTAAGGAGACAGACGATTTAGAACATGCTGCAAAGAGAAAAAAAATTGCTACTAAAGATATTATCAAATAAAAGTTTTTTTTCATTTATTATTCCTCCTCTTTATTTATCGAAGTTTTTTTGTGTCCTGGAAAGTATCCTTTATGATAATATTGTAATTGTTCATCTTCTATGTGTGTATAAATTTGAGTTGTAGAAAGGTCAGAATGTCCTAAAAGTTCTTGAACAGAACGCAAATCAGCACCTCCCGCAAGCAAATGAGTAGCAAATGAATGTCGCAGGGTATGAACTTTAGCGTGAACGCCACTTAACTCTTCTAATGTTTGGAAGTTTTTCCAGATACCTTTCCTCGAAAGAGGTTTTCCTCTAAAATTAACGAAAACTTGAGGAACTTGCTTACCTTTAACAATGCTAGGGCGAGCTTCATCTAACCATTTATGCAACCAAATACTAGCATCAGTTCCAAAAGGGACAATTCTTTCCTTATCACCTTTTCCTCTAACGATTACTATATGTTCATTAAAATATATATTAGAAATCAGAATACCTGCAGCCTCGCTTATACGTAAGCCACAACTGTAAATAAGCTCAAACAGTGCTCTATCTCTTATGCCTAAAGGTTTACTTACATCTATCGCAGCAAGGAGGGCTTCCACCTGTTCAACACTTAAAACACGTGGCAAGGCTCTATTAACCTGTGGTCTATCTAGCTCAAGAGTATAGTTTTCTTTCCAAATATTTTTTCTATGTAAATACGAACCAAAGGCTCGTAATGCCGATATATCTTTTGCAATGGTTACTTCAGAACAGCCTTCTTGCCTTCTTGCTACCAAAAAATCAAATAAAACTTGCAAAGAAACATCCTTTAAGTCTGTATTATGTTCAACTAGGTAGGACAAAAAGGCTTCACAACTTAAAGTATATGTTTCTGCAGTTAAATCAGCACGATGAGAAACCAGCATAAGGTCATTAAAAAACTGTTTTAACAACCTATCATATTCGTCTGTCATTAATCATCCGTTAAATCTATAGAACGGCTAAGACCATTTAACTTTCTCCAGCACGCTGGTTGGGTTAAATCTCCTTCTCGTCTAGTAAAATCAGCAGGAGGCTCTATTCCACGATTACTCTTTATTGCATTATGCAATGTAGCACTTAAACTTAAATCTTCTTTAGTATCTTTTTCGATAGAAGGTATTTCTGCATTACCAAACAAAGTTGCGTTATCAGAGTCTTTTAAAGTGTCTTGAGATTCTGTTTTAGCTGCTTCTAAGTCAGCTCCTTTTAAAGGAACTTTGCTTTTCATTACATTTTGGTAAACACCATAATCCACAACAGTGTCATCAATAGGAGATTTACTTTCACTTCCGTTTTCATCTTCATTAGAGTTTTCAAAACCTGTTGCAATAACAGTAACTGCTACCTTATTTTCCATAGATGGGTCTAAAGACTGACCCCAGAAAAGTTGATGCATAGGGTTAGCAGAAGAACGTATGTTATTAACAATTTCTTCTACTTCAGTCATAGATAAATCTTCTGCACTAGTTATATTTACTAATATATATCTAGCACCGTCAATATGGCGATTTTCTAGCATAGGATTATTAATTGCAGCTTGGGCTGCTTGGACGGAACGATTTTCTCCGTCAGCAACACCTACGCCCATTATTGCATCTCCCCTACCCTGCATAACGGCTCTAACATCAGCAAAGTCTATGTTTACAATGCCAGGCTTTGTTATAATTTCCGAAATACCTTGAACACCTTGACACAATACATTATCTGTAATGCTAAAGGCCTGACGATAGGTCGTTTTTTTATCTATAATTTTCATAACCTGCTGATTAGGAATAACAATTAAACTGTCAACATTCGCTCTAAGTTTTTTTATGCCGTCTTCCGCATATTGCATACGAACAGGTCCTTCAAACTCATAAGGTGTTGTTAC
>CAJOPO010000294.1 GCA_905236315.1 uncultured Treponema sp. | reverse complement strand
GCGATGTTGTAAGTCGCGCTATTATAGCGACTTGCAACTCGCAGGAACCTCGAAAAACTTTCTGAAAGGGAGTTTTTCGAGATTCCCATAAGTGTTAGTTTAATTCCTGCTTTATCATGTGATAAGCATAACGCAAGGTGCGAATTGTAGTTTCCATATCGCTATTACTAACATGCTGAAAGACTTTTGCACATTGTTCTGTGTTTAAGTCGGGAAGAGCTACAATTTCTTTTGCCATACTACATGCCTGATTAAAGGAATAATACAAGTCTTGCTTCATTACGTAACCTCTCTTTTAATGTGTAATAACTGCTATAACAATTATTTGTTTTGAAGGGGGATTGCGCACGCTTTACATTCAGGGAACGCGACAACTTTTTAACATATAAAATATGGAGTCATTTTAGACTCTTTATATTAAATTTAAGGTAAAAATATTTAAACGTCAAGGAGTTTTCTTTACTTTTATGAGTTTTTTATGGCAAAAGCATTTATAAAGCGATTAATACTGCACGGCTATAGTTATAAGGTAAATTCTGTGCATATTTGTCGTAAGGCACTTTCTAAGGTGCTTCTTGGTGTTGCTGCGTTTATGCGCTGAAATTTTGCCCCCTCTTTCCCAAACATTAAGCCATCATCTAGCCACACTTTAGCCTTGTTTAATATCCTGTCTGAAATTTCATCAGCAGATAATTCTGAAAATGCTGTAAAATCAAGCCACACTAAATAAGTGCCTTCGGGAACAATAACATTTATTTTAGGACAATGAGAGGCAACGTATGACTGAATAAATAAAATATTCTGCCAGATATATTTTTTAGCTTGGTCAAACCATTCGCCCCCTTCTCTGTATGCCGCTGTTGCTGCAATTATTCCAGCAAGGCTAGGTTCATCATAGCCTGTTTTATCAACTTCCCTTTGAAACCTCGCCCTTAAATCCTTATTAGCGATTATAATATTTGAAAACTGTAATCCTGCAAGATTAAAAGTCTTACTAGGCGAGGTGCATATTATGGAGTTTTGCGCTGATTCTTGTGATAAAGAGGCATACACTGTGTGAACGTTCTTTTCAAAAGTTATGTCGCAGTGAATTTCGTCACTTACAACAAGAACCTTATGCTTTAAGCATATTGAACTCATAGCCTTAAGTTCATCTTTTGTCCATACGCGCCCACCAGGATTATGAGGGGAACATAAAATGAAAAGCTTCACGTTATTAGTTTTTATTTTATCTTCAAAATCATCAAAGTCAATTTCATAACGATTATTCTTTAGGACAAGTGAATTATTTATAACACGTCTTTCATTCATCGCTATAGTATTAAAGAAAGGATAATAAACAGGCTTTTGAATAAGTACGGCATCACCTTTTTCTGTAAAAGCCCTTATTGCCATTGCTAAAGCATATACTACACCAGGCGTATTTATAATCCACTCGTCTTGAAGTGCAAAGTTATGGCGTTTTATAAACCAGTCTTTTATTGCACTGTAATAGCGAATATCAGGGCGACTATAGCCAAAGATTCCATGGTCTGCCCGCTCTGCCAGTGCCTTTTGAATACATGGAGCAGTGGGAAAGTCCATATCAGCAACCCAAAGAGGAAGTGCATCAAGGGGCTTTTTGCGCTTTGCAGCTAAGTCTGTCTTAATTGCAAATGTATTTTTCCTATCTATAACAGAATCAAATGAATATGACATATTATTCTCCTAAACAGGCTTGATGTAAATCTTCTATTAAATCTTCTACATTTTCTATTCCTACAGAAAGTCGCAGTGTCTGTTCTGTAATTCCGTTCTTTAGTCTTAACTCTTCTGGTACATCTGCATGAGTTTGCGTTACAGGATAGGTAATAAGCGTTTCTACTCCACCAAGACTTTCTGCAAACTGAATTAGGCGCACATTGTTTAAAATATTTATCGCTCGCTGTTTGCAGTCTGTTTTAAATGTTATCATAGCACCAAAACCTCGTGCTTGCTTTTTTTGAACTTCATATCCTGGATGGTCTTTTAAGCCAGGATAAATTACCTCTGTAATAAAATCCTCACTTTTTAGATATTCAACTATTTTTTCTGCATTTGCTTGAGCTTTTTCCATTCGTAATGCAAGCGTTTTTATTCCTCGTATTACTAACCAACTGTCAAAAGGAGAAAGCCCTGCCCCAGTGGTTTTTATTAGGAAACGCAACCTTTCTTGCACAGATGGATTGTTTGTTATTATAAAACCTGCAAGCGTGTCATTATGCCCTGCTAGATATTTTGTTCCTGAATGAAGCACTATATCTGCTCCTAGTGCAAGAGGGTTTTGAAAATAGGGAGACATAAAAGTATTATCCACAATAAGAAGCAAATTATTCTTATGCGCAATCTCTGCCATTTGGGCAATGTCTGTTACATTCATCATGGGATTTGTGGGCGTTTCTATGTATATAGCCTTTGTTTTTGGGGTAAGGAGGGAGAGAATGTCTGCTTTAGAGCAATCTGTGCGAGTAAACTTAATTCCGTTCTTTGTAGAAACATTGTCAAATAGTCTTATGGAACCTCCATATAAATCGCTATCAATTATAAGGTGGTCGCCAGGAGAAAATAGTTCCATTAAGAGAGTAATTGCAGCCATACCGCTTGAAAGAGCAAAGGCATCTATACCGCCTTCAAGAGCGCATACAACCTTTTCGACCTGTTCCCTTGTGGGATTTTGTAGGCGCGAATAATCAAAGCCCGTACTCTTATTTGCTCCAGGATGAGCATAAGTTGCAGTCTGATATATAGGAAAACTAACAGAGCCGTAATGACGTATTTCGTTAGAAGTATTTTCTTTTTGTAAATGTAAACACTTTGTTTCTATAGATATAGCCATTTTTATCTCCTTACAAAACTTTTATGATTATCTATACTGTAAAAGTAGCGCGTAATTTTTTCTAATGCTTCTTTTATGCTACACTCAACATCAAAGGAAGAAATAGCCTTTTTTTCTAACTGCTTTTGC
>CAJOPO010000293.1 GCA_905236315.1 uncultured Treponema sp. | reverse complement strand
TGTAAGTCGCTATAATAGCGCGACTTACAACATCGCATTTTCAAAGTTGCCTCTAAAAACTGAAGTTTTTAGAGGCTCCCTAAAGAATCTACAGTATTCATAACTTGACCTAATGGGTAGAATTCCATATTATCTACTTATGGAAAAGAAATTTATCTTATGTTTGGCATTACTTTCTTTAATTGCAGTTTCATCTTTTGCACAAATTCAATCTGCCACAACTTTTTTTAATTCAATAAGTGATTTTTATGAAAAGCTAAGAACCTATGAAGTTAATGTATCTGTTTCTATGCCAGAACGTAATATGAACGGCAAGGTTTCCTTTGCACGTCCACAAATGTTAAGAATAGATTTTACAACTCCTAAGGGGCAAGTTGTACTTTTTGACGGTAATGAACTTATAATATACTTACCTTCCCAAGAAACAATATTGCAGCAAAACGTAACCTCCAAGGACGACCAAGTTTCTGCACGTGGTTTAACGCTTTTGCGCCGTTACTATTCAGTTGCTTTTGAACATGGTCCAGAGGCCGTTCCTTTAGATGAAGGAAGTAGCTTAAAAGTTGTAAACCTAATATTAACACGCCGTTCTGCTACAGAAGCCTTTACTACTATAAAGCTATCTGTAGACCCTAATTCAAAACTTATAAGAAGAGCTATAGCCACAACACCGCAAGGAAAAGTATATACATTTACTTTTTCTAACTGGGTTTTAAATCCAGAAATGACAGAGCAACGTTTTTTATATGACCAATCATCTTCGGCAAACTCTTATAATAATTTCTTATTTCAGGAGTAAGGAATGGAAAGTTATGGAGCACTGCTAAAATCCGCTAGAGAAGCAAAGGGACTTTCTATAGAAGAAGCAGAAAGAGAAACTTCTATAACACGCCAATATTTAGAGGCCTTAGAAAAAGAAAGAGAAGATATCTTTCCTGGTGAACCCTATCTAGTAGGTTTCTTAAAAAATTATGCCTCGTACTTAGGGCTAAACGATGAAGAGATTATAAATCTCTACCATGCAAAAATAATACAAGAATCCCCTGTTCCAAAAGAACTATTAGAAAAGAAACCTCCTAAGTTTTTATTACCACTGATAATCACCCTATCTTCTATATTGCTTATAGGAGGAGCTATCTATCTTTATATATTTGTATTAAAAATCCCACAGAGAAAAATAGATAATGCTAAAATAATAGAAGAAAATAAAAAAATACATAAATATGAACTAGGATTAAATCCTATGGTGCAGCGTTTATATACAGGCGACCAGATTTCTTTACCTACAAGAACAGGTGAAGGATATATTGTTTTAACTGTTCAAAAAACGCTAGAAGTAATGACACTGCGCACTCCTACAGGCGACCAAATATTCCAATTAGGAGAAGAGCGCGGGCTTGATATTGATGGCGACAATGTTATAGATTTTGTGCTTTCTTTGCGCGATATAAGCCGTACAGATGAAAGAAGAGGCGCACAAGTGAGTATGTGGTTACAAGACATAGACACTTATGTATTTGTAAACACACAAGATTCTTCCCAAGACAATTATTCTGTCTCTTCCACCTCCATAAAAGAAAATCCAGACAGCAACAGAACCTTTATACATGAAGATAATCGTGCATATCCGTTCACAGTAAATATAACGTTCCGTGCAGCATGTGTATTCCGCTATAGAGATGACAACAACAACAAAGTAGAAGATTATTACACAGCAGGGCAAACACTTTCTATACGCCCCAAAAACAGAATAAGAATGTGGATGAGTAATGCAAACTCTGTGCAGATACAAATAAGTGCAGCATCCTCTTCATATTCTTTAGACATTGGTAAGTCGGGTCAAATACTTGTAGAAGACATCAAATGGCTAAAAAGCGATTCTGGCAAATATAGCCTTGTTGTAGAAGGCGTTGAATAATGAACATAAAGGGAAAAACTTTTTTTTTAGACCAACACGGTTGCGCAAAAAACCAAGTAGATGGAGAACTTTTAATTAATAATCTAACTAAGGCAGGTATGCTTAGAACAGAAGACCCTAGCAGTGCAGATTTAATTATAGTAAATAGCTGTGGGTTTATAAATAGCGCAAAAGAAGAAAGCTTAAATTCCGTTATAGACGCTCGCTCCTCTTACCCAAATGCAAAAATCCTACTTGCAGGTTGCCTTGCAGAACGCTATGCAGAAGATTTATCTAAAGAACTTTCTGAAGCAGATGGTTTTTTTGGCAATGGAGATTTAAGCAAAGTTACAGAGGTTGTTGATGAATTATTTTGTGGGCAGCGTCCTGTAGAGCGTCCTACACAACAGGGCGTTTGCTGTGGAGACAGAGATTTTTTACTTTCTTTTAAGGGTAGCGCATACGTAAAAATCACAGAAGGGTGCGATAATTGCTGTTCTTTCTGTGCCATTCCCATAATAAGAGGAAGACTTCGCTCCCGCAAGATATGCGATATTATACAAGAGATTGAAAACTTTGTAAAAATCGGAATAAAAGAAATAAACTTAATTGGTCAAGATTTAGCAGCTTATGGCTGTGGTAGTAGCGATAAAGTGTTAGATAGCGAAACTCCAAAGGTTCATTCATCATTTTTAGAGCAACTTTTAGAGCGCATTTCTGCCATAGAAGGAGATTTTTGGGTACGCTTGCTTTACATACATCCTGATCACTTTAATAAAGACATACTTAATATAATAAAGCGTGACAAAAGATTTCTGCCCTATTTTGACATTCCTTTTCAGTCTGGTAGCAACGGCATTATACAATCTATGAACCGCAAGGGCACCTTTGATTCATATCTAGAACTAGTGAATGATATAAGACGCACACTGCCCGAAGCCTGCATAAGAACGACTTTTTTAACAGGTTTTCCTGGAGAAAGTAAAGATGACGCAAAGCAGACTGAAGAATTCCTAAAAGCTATACAAAGCGACTGGAGCGGGTGCTTTACATATAGCAGAGAAGAAGGAACCCCTGCCGACTTAATGCAAGGACACATAAGTGCAAAATTAGCAAAGGAAAGAGCACAAAGACTTGAAAACCTGCAAGCAGAAATTACTCGTGTTAGATTGCAGCAGCGTTGTGGTAAAGTTTACGATGTACTAGTAGAAGAAATTATACAGGGCGAAGAAGAAGGGCTTGCAATAGGGAGAGCATGGTTTCAAGCTCCCGAAGTAGACGGAAATGTGGTTATACGATATGACCTAGATAGCAAGCAAGCGGCACAAGAAGTGCAACCAGGCAAACTTGTAAAGGTAAACTGCACATCTTCTTCTGCTGTAGACATGGACGGTACTTTGGTTCTTTAGTATGAATGTAGAAGAGTGCCTTTCTGTATTAAATCCAGAACAAACTCAAGCCGTTATTCACAATGGCACATCTCTTTTAATACTTGCAGGAGCAGGCTCAGGCAAAACACGAGTTATAACAACCAAGATTGCATGGCTTATAGCAAAGGAGCATGTAGCCCCCGCTTCTATATTGGCAGTAACTTTTACAAAAAAAGCCGCCAATGAAATGAAAGAAAGAGCGGTTTTATTAGAACCACGCGCTCAATACGCACAGTTAAGAACCTTTCACTCATGGGGAGCGTATTTTCTGCGCTTTTATGCAGACGAAGCTAACATAAGCAAAAACTTTACTGTTTACGATGACGATGATATGGTAACTCTTGTAAACAAAGCTCTTCCTGCTCTAACTAGAAAAGAAGCCTCCCATGTAGCACATAACATATCCCTTGCAAAAGACTACGGCATTACTCCAGAAAGCCAAGACTTTTCAGCACTAAAAGAAGCAGGGCTAGACGAGCTATGCGATAGTGTTTTTTTAGAGCAATACGCTTCATACCAAAAAAGACTTCGCTCTACAGGTAATGTTGATTTTGGCGATTTAATCCTTTTGCCCTATCTAGTGCTAAAAGACAATAGCGGAATAAGGCAGCGTACAAATAGACGTTATCGCGTAGTAATGGTAGACGAATACCAAGATAGCAATGTAGCGCAGTTTTTGCTTTTAAAACAACTTGCAGGCATACAAGAAGATGAAGAAACTAGTCCTCAAGAAAAAAATCCTGTGCGCATCTGCGTTGTAGGAGATGATGACCAAAGCATTTACAAGTTTCGTGGGGCTGAAGTGCAAAATATATTGCGCTTTCAAGAGGAGTTTCCTAATACAGATATTATCCGCCTAGAAACAAATTACCGTTCCACACCACAAATACTTTCTTGTTCTGGCAACGTAATAAAAAATAATGTAGAAAGGCTTGGAAAAACATTACATTCTGTAAAGCAGAACGGAAAAACTCCTACCCTAGTTTTTTTACCAACTCAGGAAGACGAAACTCAATTTTGTGCCGACCTTATACAAAATAAGTTTTCTAGCGGAGTGCCTTATTCAGATTGGGCTATATTATACCGCACAAACGCCCAGTCACTAGGCTTTGAAACAGAATTCTTACACAGAAAGATTCCTTATGTACTAGTAGGCTCACTAAAGTTTTATGAAAGGGAAGAAATAAAAGATGTGCTTTCTTGGCTTGCTTTTATAGTAAATCCGAGAGACGAAGTTGCTTTTAGAAGAATTGTAAACAAACCCGTGCGCGGAATAGGTCAAACAACTCAAAATAAAATAATAGATGCCTTTATTGCAGAATCTAGCATAG
>CAJOPO010000292.1 GCA_905236315.1 uncultured Treponema sp. | reverse complement strand
TGTGAGATTCACAGATTTTTCGCTGGCAACGCCTATTGCTCAAAATGACGGTTGAAAGTTTTAGCATACTTTTTGTAACACCACCTATAATTTTATATAATCAACGTTAAATAAAACGGAAGAAACATTTTTTGAATTCTTTATTCTATATTCTTAACAATGCGGCAATAATGCCGTTTTTATATTCAAAATATACTCATACGGAGAAAATGAAATGTCTTTAGTAAGACGTAAGGTTAGTGATGTAGCAGAGGAAGCTCAAACAGAAGCCGTTATGGAACAAGAAAGTTCTGAAAATCAAGAAAATGTTCAAAAAGAAGACTCTACTTCTCAAGCAGAAGTAGCTGCAGCAAAGCCTGTAAAGCGACGAAAAATTGTAAAGAAGACAGTAGACCAGCCTGAGCTTTTAGAAAGTAATACAACAGAAAATGAAAGAACTAATGAGCAAGATTCTAGTATACAGCAAGCAGAAAATACAGATAAACAGCAGAATGTTACTGTAACAGAGCAAGATGCCGCTGTAGAAAATAAAAATAACACAGAAAGTCATAGTAATAGAGCGGAAAATCGTAAGTGGTCGGGAAATGGAAGAGACCGCTATAATAATGGAAGACGTTATAGAAATAGTTCTAATTCTGAGCATAATTTCCAAAACAAGACAGAAGATGACAGTACACATAAAGTAGAAAGTCCAGAGGATTATGAGTCAAAACCAAAACTTTTAATTAATGATATGACAAAGATGGGGATGCATGAATTAAGAGAACTTGCGACTCAGTATGGTTTTACATCTGATGACCTTGCTCCTATGAAAAAGCAAGACCTTATTTTTTCTATATTAAAGGCACATACAGAGCATGGTGGAATAATATTTGCTAGTGGTGCACTAGAGATACTACCTGATGGTTATGGTTTTTTAAGAAGTCCACAAAATAGTTATTTACCTGGTCCTGATGATATTTATATTTCCCCAAGTCAAATACGTTTATTTAATTTGAAAACTGGCGATACTATTTATGGGCAAACACGTAGTCCAAAAGATACGGAACGCTTTTTTGCTTTATTGCGCATAGAATCTGTAAACTTTGATGACCCTCATGTAGCTCAAACTCGTATTCCTTTTGAAAACTTAACACCTTTATATTCTAAAGAAAAATTGCGTTTAGAAACTGTAAGTACGGAATTGTCAACACGTATAGTGGATTTATTTGTTCCTATAGGTAAGGGGCAGCGTTTACTTATTGTAGCTCCCCCAAAAGCAGGTAAGACTATATTAATGCAAAAAATAGCAAATGCAATCACTGCAAATAATCCTGAAGTGTATATAATTGTATTGCTTATTGATGAACGTCCTGAAGAAGTAACAGAAATGGAGCGTTCTATAAAGGCAGAAGTAATTTCTTCTACATTTGATGAACAGGCAACGCGCCATGTTCAAGTGGCAGAAATGGTATTGGAAAAAGCTAAACGCCTTGTTGAACATAAAAAAGATGTTGTTATATTCCTTGATAGTATTACTCGTCTTGCAAGAGCCTATAACCAGACTGTTCCGACTAGTGGAAAAGTTCTTTCGGGAGGTGTAGATTCTAATGCTTTACATAAGCCAAAAAGGTTCTTTGGGGCCGCAAGAAATGTAGAAGAGGGTGGGTCTCTTACGATTATTTCTACAGCTTTGATAGAAACTGGAAGCCGTATGGATGAGGTTATTTTTGAGGAGTTTAAGGGAACAGGAAATAGTGAAATTGATTTAGACCGCAAACTTGCAGAACGCAGACTATTCCCTGCAATTAATATAAAGAAGTCTGGTACACGTAAAGAAGAACTTTTACTTACAGAAAATGAATTACAAAAGATGTGGGTACTTAGAAAAGTTATTAATGACCTTGAAGATGTAGATGCACTTTCTCTTATATTGGAGCGTATGAAAAAGAGCAAGGATAATGACGCTTTTCTTGCAAGTATGAATACAGGTACCGCTGCAGAATAGATTGGATTTTTAGTATAAATAAGACCTACGAATCAGTAATATTTTCTTAGGGTAAACAATGTACATAATCTTGATATTATTAGGTCTTAGCGCATTAGAAAAATACTTGATGTCATGAATGATGAAAAATTACTTAAAGGCATATAATGAGGTATATTGTGCAAAATAAATATGCTGTAGTGTTGTTTGGCACTGGTGCGTTTTATGAAAGATATAAAGATTATGCTTTTAATAAAGATATTGTTGTTGCCCTTGCTGATAATGACACAAAAAAGCAAGGTTCTGTTATTGATGGCGTGAGCGTTGTTAGTCCAGAGACACTTTCTAATTTTAAGTATGATTTTATTGTATTGCTATTAAAATATGAGAGTGCACTTTCTGTAAAAAAGCAACTTATTAAGTTGGGCGTAGATAAAGATAAAATCCTTTTTTATGATGAATACATTGCTATTTCCTACCGTGGAAAAGTCTTTCTTCATAATGCACGCCCTAAAGTTGCCTTTGTTTCACGCGATTTTGACTATTCAGGTAGTTCTGTTGCATTAGTCAATGCTTGCCTTGCTCTTATACTTACTGGTTTTGATATACAGGTCATTGTTCCTTTTGCTGATAAGAGATTGATTGATGAATGTATGCAGAGGGGTATTTCCGTTACTGAGTGCCCATCTATTTTATGTATGACAGAACGAGAACTTTTACTTTTAGAGCAATTTGATTTTGTTATTGTAAATGTGCTTCCTTTAATTGACTCTGCCGTAAAAATATTTGCTAGAAAGCCAATGCTTTGGTGGGTGCATGAACCTAGCAATACTTACACAAAGTACCGTGAAAATTTTTTAGCTCGTTATCCTCAGTATATGACAGACAAATCTATAAGCAAGATTCCAGTCTTTGCAGTTAGCAATGTGGCACAACGTGCTTTCCTTGAATTTTTCCCTAATTGTAAGGTAGAAATCCTACCATACTGCCTTATGGATGAGGGGTTAAACAAGGCTACTGGGAATTCTCAAACTATAAGAGAGTTTAATCATTCCGTTATTTCCTTTGCACTTATAGCAGGCATTTCTAAAATAAAGCAACAGCAACTTTTTCTTCGTGCTGCAAAACTGCTCAATGAGCAATGGCCTGCTTTGTGTCGTTTTATCCTTATTGGTAATGTAGGAAGTTCAGAGTATGCAAAGGAAACTCTACAACTTGCAAAAGACATTCCAAATGTGGAAATACGCGGTGTACTTACTAGACAGGCTATGAAAGAGGCATATTTAAATGAAATTGATGTAGTCGTTTGTGCTTCGCTAGAAGAAACTATGTCTCTTACAATTACAGAAGGTATGATGTACGGAAAGGTATGTATATGTTCTGCTGGAGCTGGAATGGCTGACTACATCAGTGATGGTGAAAATGGCTTTGTGTGTAAAGCGGGTAGCCTTGACTCTCTTTACGAAAAAATGCTCTTTTGTGCGAGACACTTTGATGAACTAAGCACTATGCGAGAAAAAGCTAGAAAAACATACGAGGAGAATTTTTCTATGGATATATTTGCAAAAAGACTAAAAAGGCAAATCTTTACAATACTAGAAAATAGTCGGGGGGGGGTACAACAGTATAGTATAATTGCTAGCGATAGCAGGTTCTTCGGCGGTAGCCTTAGAACGACAGATGTACCTTATCGTCATGTTAAGCGAAGCGGAATATCTATCGCACGCACACCTTATGCGCTTTCTTACAAGGAGGTGGCATAATGCAAGAAGAACTTATTTCTGTTATTGTTCCTATCTATAATTCGGCTCCCTATCTTCATCGTTGCATTGATTCAATCATAAATCAGACATATAAGAATCTCGAAATTATACTTGTTGACGATGGCTCAACTGACTCATCACCTAAAATCTGCAATAGTTATGCTAAAAAAGATAACAGAATTCGCGTTATTCATCAGCAAAACGCAGGTCAAATTGCCGCTAGAATTGCAGGGCTAAAGATGGCCTCTGGTAAATATACAGGCTTTGTTGATTCTGATGACTGGATAGAACAGGATATGTATGAATATCTTTATTACCACATGGGTAACACTGATTTAGCTACTTGCGGTATATTCCGCTATGATTCAGAAGGCAATCTTATAGACCGCTGGGTTGATTTACTTGAAGAAGGTGTGTATTCATCAGAAAGTGAAATGAAAGCATTTTTTGAAAACCTTGTCATTTCTTCTGCCTATAATGGTGGCACTGTAATAGGTGGCATTTCTAACAATAACGTATCTAAACTTTTTAAGACTGAGCTTGCAAAATCATTAATGGAAAAAGCAAATGTTCTTGTACACTATGAAGAGGATTTGCTTTTTAACTTACTTTATGCTTTCCATTGTCATTCTGTAAGTATATCCCACCGTTGTTTATACCATTATCCAGACAATACCACATCTGTTTGTCATTCGTTTTTCCCACATTATCTTGCAGAGCGTGATTGCTTTTATGATGTAGTTTCTTCTGCATTACGAGGACATCCTTATGAGAACACTCTTTTAGAACAATTTCAGCGCAGGTTTTTAGCGGGCACTGTTACTGGCATGGCTCTTCGTCTTCAGTTTTTCCCCTCTGTAGCTTTTCCTGTTTGGTACCCACCATTTATGTCAAAACTATGTGGCAAGAAAATAGTCCTTTTTGGTGCAGGCCGAGTGGGGCAGAGTTACGCTCAGTGGATTCATACTCAAAAAATAGCAGATATAATCCTTTGGCTTGACAATAAACCTAGTGCAAAACACATAAAGCCTGTAAGTGAGCTAACTGGTAAAAACTTTGATTTTATTCTTATTGCCGTAAAGCAGAGCACTTGGGCAGAAGCTATAAAAGAACAACTGATTACATCTGGAATAGATAAAGGCAAAATACTTTGGGAGGAGCCTATGAATATTGTAAATAGTATATTGTTAAATAATTCACAGAGTCGGGGGGGGGTACAGCAGTATAGTATAATTGCTAGCGATAGAGGTTCTTCGGCGGTAGCCTTAGAACGACAGATGTACCTTCGTCATGTTAAGCGAAGCGAAACACCTATCGCGCACGCACCTTATGCGCCTTCTTATAAGGAGGTGGCATAATGTATATAGACGAAAAACTCGTTGTCTTTGGTGCAGGCAAGGCTTCTAAAAACATATTTCAATGGCTAAAAGATAAAAATGTTTCCCCTGTTGCCGTAATAGATAATAATCCTTCACTTTGGGGAAAAGAAGTTCAAGGTTTTCTTATTTCCCCTCCTAATGATTTAGTTAATTTTACTTTTGACAAGATAATCATATCATCTTCTAAATATTTTGATGAAATCTCTAATAGCTTTATAAATAATCATGGTATTACAAAAGATAAAATATTGCGTCCTAACGCTCTTGTTTTAGAAGATGTTCTTGATTTTTATGATAAGAACCCTAATTTGATAGATTCAAGTGAAAAAGAACTTTTGCTTGAGCGAATAAGGCTTTTAGATGATATATCTCCGTTTAACTATCCTTTTGCAAGTAAAGAAGCGCGTTTAGCTATAAATGTAGAAGTGCATTTTGACGAAACTTGTTCTTTGTTTTATGCCATATACAATAATAAGCGAATGTATATGAGCAGAAAGTATAAAGACAAAGATGCTGTAGTTAATTACGTTCGCTCAATTATAGTTGAACAGCACAAGAATTCCCCTCATCGTTATCTTGCAGATGATTTTACCTTTACTACTGGCACGGCACTTGATGCAGGAGTTGCTGAAGGAAACTTTGCCCTTGATGTGCTTGATAAGGCAAGTCGCCTTGTTTTAGTAGAAGCAGAACCTCTTTGGTGCGAGGCCCTAGAACACACATTTGCTTCTTATAAAGACAAGGTTGTAATTATAAATAAGTTTTTATCTGATAAAGACAGTGCGGATAGCGTAACAATAGATAGCCTTTCAAAGACTTATGATTTTGATTTTATCAAAATGGATATAGAAGGCGCAGAGATGAGCGCGTTAAGTGGTGGAAAGAACACTCTTAAAAAGAACAAAGACTTGAAACTTGCAGTTTGCGCTTACCACCGCTTTAATGATGAAAGGGATATAAAAGATTTTCTTAGCGAATATGGCTTTGAAGCGCATACAACACATGGCTATATGGTATTCCCCTTTTCTAGCGAATATCCTAAAAGATTTGTGCGCGGTGTTATACGTGCTAGGAAGACTGCAATAAAAATACCTAACGTATATATTTGGGGTAAGGGAAAAATGTCTGCCCTCGTTCTTAGCGCAATAAGAAAGGATATGTGCAATTTTTGTGGCTTCATAGATAAGAATACAGAATTAAACGATTGTTTAAAGCCACAAGATTTACAACAGTGTACTTTTGATTATATTGTAATTTCTGCAAAGAATAGCGGTGCAATAATAAAACAAGCAGAGACGTTGGGTATTCAAACGGAAAAGTTGGTAGACTTTTGGAATATCGAAACATTCCCTGCATTTATTGATGAGAATGTAAAGAAAATCTTTGTGCTAGAAGAGAAATTAAAGTTTTATAAGCGATGTACTTTAAATGCCCCTTATGAATACGGTGCAAAGACTGTTCCCACCATACGCTCTAGCGAAGAACTTTTGCATATCATAGTGCACGAACATGCTTCTCTATGCCGCTTTGGAGATGGCGAGTTTGAGATGATGTTACAAAAAGAGCGTCCTTGGTTTCAAAAGCCAGATGAGAACTTAAGCAAGCGTCTTAGAGAGATAGTTATAAGCCATGATGATAATATAAAAATTGCATTACTATCTTTTTTTGGCAATCTTGAACCTTATACTAAAGAAGCGGCTAATGGTATGCGAGAGTATATGCTTATGTCGCGAGATGATATTATGCCCATGTTAGACTTATCTAAAACATATTACAACGGCTATGTTTCTAGGGCATATATAATTTATAAGGATAAGGCATATTCAAAGATGCTTTTTGACTTATGGAAAAGAGTTTGGAATAATCGCAATATCATTGTTGTAGAAGGTGAGTATTCTCGCTATGGCTGGGGTAGCGATTTATTTTCTAACGTTGCCTCTGTGCGCCGCATTCTCTGTCCTCCTAAAAATGCCTTTTCTTACTATGAGCAAATACTTTCTGCTGTGCTAGGCGTGGCAAAAAAAGATGACTTAGTGCTTGTAAGTCTAGGACCTGCTGCAACGGTACTAGCTTATGACATTGCAAAAGAGGGCATACAGGCTATAGATATAGGGCAGCTTGATAATGAATATGACTGGTATATAAAAGGAGTTCAAAAGCAAACTGCAATAGAAGGTAAGTGTGTTGCAGAAGTTTCTGGTGCACATGTACCAGAACAAGTTAATACTGATGCCGCCTTTAGGGCAGAGGTAGTAAAGATTATTCGCAATTAAACATTTACATATTCCCCATCTTTGAGTAAAATAAAGTTAGACTTTAGATTTCTCAGGAGAATTGGTGAGGAATATGTATATTAACCGTGCGCTAGAAACATCTTTTTTAAAGCTTTCTTCTTGTTACCCTGTTGTAGCAGTTTGTGGGCAAAGGCAGGTAGGAAAATCTACCATGCTTCATCACATAAAAGATAAAGATAGAAATTACGTTACTTTAGATGACAGAAATGCAAGAAGACTAGCAGAAAATGACCCAGAGTTATTTTTTGAAACTTATGGCACAAAGTTAATCATTGATGAGTTTCAGCGGGTACCAGAGCTTTTGCTTGAAATAAAAAATATTGTTGATAAAAAAGCACTAAATGGGGAGAATAACGAGGGAATGTTTTGGCTCACTGGTAGTCAACAGTTCCAAATGATGAAACATATTTCAGAAACTCTAGCAGGCCGAGTTGGTGTGTTTTCACTTTCTTCGCTTTCTCAATGTGAAATAGAAAATAATATACGTGATTGTTTTGAGCCTAGTGTATCATTCTTAAAAAATCGTAAAATACTTACAGGTCTTTCTGATGTACATTCTGTATATCAGCGCATTTTTACAGGTGGTATGCCAAAGTTATATTCTTCTGATATTCCTCGCGAACGTTTCTTTTTGGACTATGTTAATACCTATCTTGAACGTGATATTCATGATTTAGAACAAGTGGGAAAGCTAAATGAGTTTTATAGTTTTCTTGTATTTATGGCAGCGCGTACTGGGCAAGAATTAAAATATGATGAAATTGCAAAAGAAATAGGTGTTTCGTCCCCCACAGCAAAGGCTTGGGTATCTATACTTGAACGTTCTGGCATAATATATATTTTACACCCATACTATGAAAATGTAACCAAAAGATTAGTAAAAACACCAAAGTGCTATTTTCTTGATACAGGACTTGCTGCATATCTTTGTAGATGGCCTTCTGCAGAAACCTTAGAAAATGGTGCAATGTCAGGAGCGTTTTTTGAAACTTTTGTAATTTCTGAACTTGTAAAGGGATACTACAATCAAGGCAAGGCACTTAATCTATATTATTATCGTGATATAGATAAAAAAGAGATTGACCTTTTATTTGTAGACGCTACAGGTATTACCCCCATTGAAATAAAAAAAGCTAAAAATCCAAACGATGCTGATAAGAATTTTAGTGTTCTACATAAGCTAGGGAAAAACATAAAAACAGGATTTGTTATCTGTATGTCTGATGAACTCATTCCATATAATAGAGATGTATGGTTATGTCCAGTTGGAATGATATAGACTTAAAATAGCAGGTTTTCCTCCTTACTTGTTTTATATCAAGCTGCTTGAAATCTTATTTAAAATATGATATGTTATAGAAGAGTGTGGATGGGCGGAACAATGCGTGCCATACTCGAATATTGCATGTCATTCTGAACAAAGTGAAGAATCTACATAAACACAGATACTTTGCAATGTGCAATAGATCGGGCTAATACTTATTTTCTAGTAGGCCATATCGTTTAGCCAGCCAAGCAAAGCTCTTAACCTAGTCTTTTTATCTCTCCTTAGTTAAATACTTCTTACCCTTTAGTTAATACCACTATTATAACCTAGTTAGATTATACTCCCTGATTATATGCTATTGCACTACCTATCCTTTACATAGCACTTAAACGGAAGTGTAGACATCATGAGAAACAGCGATGTGGTTCAAGGGAGTATGAATAAGACAGATAAAAGGATAAAAGCAGATAATTTTTATCGCCTACCTAAAAAATCTCTACAAACAAAAAGATACATTGACACACGGAAATCAGTTTTACAGGGTACTCTTGAAAAAAAACAGCGAAAAGGAGACTAGCGGATTGAATCCTAAGGATTACAAAAACACTCTGTGCGTGTTGCCTGAGTAAGCGGCAAACGTAAATAATTACAAACACACACATTCGTAGCAAGGCGTGCGAATGTGGCGTGTAGAGGGCTAGCCCTCGATTTTGTAATCGACAGATTCAATCCGCAGA
>CAJOPO010000291.1 GCA_905236315.1 uncultured Treponema sp. | reverse complement strand
GAGTTTTAATTCCTGGTAATAGCAGGAATTAAAACATCGCATTTTCAAAGTTACCTCTAAAAATTGCAATTTTTAGAGGTTCCCATATCTAAAAGTTAAATATGAACTCATACAATAGGTTTTATCTGTTTTCATTGTTATCTCCTACAAAATTAGTCCGCGCTTCTCTAAGGATTGTGGAAGATATGTCTTTTGTGTATGGTAGGTATATAACTGGGACATTCCATTCTGCTAGGGCGGTCTCTGTTTGCTGCCACCTAGCAGAGCCTTTCCAGTCATCACCTATAAAGACTGCGTTAAAGTTATACTTTTTGTATAGAAGGATTTTATCAAGGGTATTTACTATTTCGCAATAGTCAACAGATTTTATGTTTCTAATGATTTCTGCGCGTTCGTTTTCTGGAATAATAGGGGTCTTGTTTTTATACTGGCTTATTAAGGCATCGGAATTAACACCAACTAGTAGCTTTTCGCACTGCATACTAGCGCGATTGATTAATCGCAAATGCCCCACATGAAACATATCAAAGGCACCTTGTGTGTAGCCTAGTTTGTATTTCTTAGGAGGGAGGGTCGAGGATTGTGAAATTATACTATGAACTTCCCCCATCATTATTTATAGTGTTTTGAATATCCATATTCGCTTCCTCTTTTTAAGTAACAGTGTTTATTTTTCAATTCTAAGAACTTATATACTTTTTGTCAATGTATAATGTACAAAACGTTATCCACCACGCCACCCATACATGATGTATATTATGGACATACTTAAGGAAACACTGATTAACGCAAAGAAGCGATTAGTCAGAGCTTCCTTAAAGACCTAAAAATGATAACGTTGTTATTGAGAGGGTCTAACAAAAGGCAAGGAGATTAAAAATGCTAAAATTTGTAAACGATTTAAGTGCTAATGTAAACGTAGTGGAACACAAAAATTTCTTACAAGGAGGTGATACAACTTACTATAAGATGCAGCGCAATACACTTACTATGAATAATGTTATTGCAGAAATCTTAAAAGGCCGCAACCATAGTAGCGATGGAGAACTTTTGAACTCTTATGCTCTAATTAAGAGTACAATCCTAAAGTTCTTAAATAATGGTTACGCTGTAGAAGTGCTAGACTTAGGAACTTTGTATCCAAGCATTGTAAAAGGAACAGAGAAAAAGAAGCAACATTTTATTGTGGGCTTTACCCCCTCAGAAGAGGCAAAGAAGGCTGTAGAAAGCATAAAGATTTCTAGTATTCAACCAGAAAGCACCAGTGCTTCAATCACAAAGATAGAGGACTATAATACAGGAATTGTAAATAGTTATTTTTCTGGAAATAGCGTTGTAAGAATTTATGGTAGCAAATTGAAAATACAAGACGATGAACCATCTACAGGTAAGGCTGGTATATTCTTTGCTCCAGTTCTTGAAGACGGTTCTTACCCACAGGAGATGGACAAATGGATAAAAATTCCACAAAGCAATATAAGGGTAAATATGCCTAGTTCATTAATTTTTAAGTTGCCAGAAAATATTGAAACAGATAAGGATTATGTTTTAATTCTACAGACCTTTGCTTCACAGCATAAGGGCTTGGTAAAAAATATGAGAAAATATGAACACAAGACCCCTATACATGTGAGATAGAACTGCACTTCAAAAGTTGATTACTTTTGAATCAAGTTTGCAAGAACCTCTAATTAGGATTGCATTTGTAAGTAGGCCTTAAAGACTTCAAGATTATCTTTTGTGGTAAGCTTTATGTTTTTATCAGAGCCTGCTGCCAAATGCAATTTTTCCCCTAGCTCCGTCATCATGGTATTTGTATATGATGACGGGCTTATTCCCACTCCCTTATCAAAAGCCATTCTATAAGATGTAAGCAGTTTATCATATTTATATGCCTGCGGAGTTACTACGCGCCGTAAAGTTTCGCGGGGAATGTATTTGTCTGTGACTACAGAATCTTTATCATGCACTACAAAAATCTGTTCATTATATGGCATACTAGAAACGGCATTACCATAAGCCTTGCACTTTGCAATAACGTCTGTAAGAACAAAGTCGTCTACTAGGGGGCGCACGCCATCGTGAATTATGATTATATCATCGCTTTGCACAAGGCCTTCCATACTAAATATGCCGTTTCTAATGGACTCTTGGGAAGTGCTACCACCTGTAAAAACGCCCTTTAACTTAGAAATCCCAAATTCCTTGCAATGCTTTTTTAGCACATCTTGCCAGCCTTCTAAACATACGCAGTATATGCAGTCTATCTGGGGGTGATTTTGAAATGTTTCTAAGGTATAAATGATTACAGGCTTACCATAGACGTTTATAAACTGCTTGGGGATTTCTTCCCCCATTCTTAACCCTATGCCACCTGCAAGAATTAGTGCTATGTTCATTGTTTTATCCTCATCTTACTTTCTACTAAATCCGCTACACGAAAACTTGCCTTGCCATCAAAGACTAAATCTATATCACGTTCAAATCTTTTATTACGCAAAATATAATCTTCCATATCAAAGTGTAGGATACACTCTTCAAGTTCATCGTTATTTTGCGCGACAAGGAATGGAAGCACTGTGTCAATATTAGGTACTACGTCTATATTCGTTTTTACGTCCTTAGTGTTGCAAGAAGAAAGAAGCCACTCCAAAGCCCCACGAGAGTCCTTATAGCTATCTAAATCATCTGCATAAATAAAGACTGGCATGTGGCATAAAGAAGCATCAAAAGCGGCACTTGAATAATCTGTAATAAAGGCATCCATTGCAGCAAGGTTTATATACATATCATCTTCTGCGCTTATATCAATGATGTCATTAGGAAGAGAAGAGCGCGCAAGGCTTGCAATTTGCGGGTGAAGGCGCATGCACAAAAGCCATTTACCACCAAACTTTGTACTAAGATTCCTTAAAAGGCGTGTAAAATCAAGGCTCCACAACTCTGAACTTACAGAGCGTTTGCCATTTGTGCTGCTTTCGCGGTAGGTAGGAGCAAACATTACAATCTTTGTGTCCTTAGCAAGAGCATATTTTTTGCGGAACACAGAGCGCAAAGTAGCCCTATCTCCATAAAGGACATCAG
>CAJOPO010000290.1 GCA_905236315.1 uncultured Treponema sp. | reverse complement strand
TTGTAAGTCGCTATAATAGCGCGACTTACAACATCGCATTTTCAAAGTTGCCTCTAAAAACTGAAGTTTTTAGAGGCTCCCTTAAGCATTACAGGAATTATGACACTATATATTTGCTCTCAAATGTTTAGTCCGCTTTTTATGGAAGTGCAAAACCTAGCTATTACAACTGAAAAAAGAGCAGAGGCTTTAAGTATAACATCGGTTATCAATGATATTGCAGGGGCGTTTTTAAGTCTTTCTATAGGCATAGCTTCTGATATAAATCTATCTTTAGCAATGTTGATAGGAGCCTTATTCTGTGCTATTGGACTTGTCTTCTATATTATAGACTTAATATAAAAAGCATTATATCTTTTTTAATAGTATTGACTGCCTCTAAGAGCTTAAAAAAGGTTTTATTTACATTCTTGAAAGCCTATATAAAGTTTGCTATAATGTAACTCAATTATGGAAGAATTAGATAAAGATATAAATAAAACTTTTGCAGCTGCTCTTGAGCGCAGTCAAAAACTTGAAGAAGATATTATAAAAAATCCTAAAAAATATAGAGTTTTAACAGGAGACCGTCCTACAGGAAGACTTCATATAGGGCATTATTTTGGTTCAATAAAAAACAGAGTGCGTCTTAGCAAACTTGGTATTCCTACTATGGTGCTGATTGCAGATTATCAAGTTCTTACAGACCATGACGCATATCAAGAGATAAGTCAGAATACAAAGCAACTTGTTATTGACTATCTAGCGGCGGGGCTTGAACCTAGTAAAGACATGATTATTTATCCGCATAGCTATATTCCAGAATGTAATCAGCTTATGCTTCCATTTTTAACACTAGTAACAAGTGCGGAATTAGAAAGAAACCCAACCGTAAAAGAAGAAATGCAAAATGCTTTAGAAACAGGCAAGGTAAAAACAATTAATGCAGGTATGCTCACATATCCAGTGCACCAAGCCTGCGACATTCTTTTTTGCAAGGGAAATGTTGTTCCTGTAGGTAAAGACCAACTTCCTCATATAGAACTTACAAGGACTATAGCGCGTCGCTTTAACGAAAAATATTGCAAAAATACACCTCCTATTTTCCCCTTACCAGATGCTTTACTTTCTAAAACTCCTAGTATTTTAGGGCTTGATGGTAGTCAAAAGATGAGTAAGAGTAGAGGAAACGCAATAATGCTTTCTGCTACAGAGGATGAAACTGCAAAACTTATAAAAAAGGCTAAGACTGACGGAGAACGTTGTATTACTTATGACCCTGTAAATCGTCCTGAAGTTGCAAACCTTCTTATGCTTATTTCTTTGTGTACAGGAGAAGCTCCTAGCGCAATAGCAGAACGAATAGGAGAGGGCGGTGGTGGAGAGTTAAAAAAGACTCTTATAGAAGCATTAAATGAAGAGTTAAGACCTTTACGTCAAAGACGCTCTGAACTAGAAAAGGATATGGGTTATATAAGCAAAGTTTTAAAAGAAGGTGCAGAAAGAGCTAGAGAACTTGCTGTTCAAACACTAAACGAAGTTCGTTCTGCTATGAATATGGTTATATAATGAAGTTTTCCATTTTTAAGAACAGACTTTTACTATTAATCTGTTTTTCTTTTTGTTTGTTTTTCCTATTCTCTTGCTATACGGTACGCACTCCGTTTGCTACAGATACGTTTTCTCCGCCTGCAGGAGATTACGTCATCTTAGGCAGGGTAACAGCAAAGACTCGCTTTATGCAAAGTGGATATGCTTTATTAAGGGAGCAAGCGGCTGCTCGCTATCCTGACGCTGATGATGTAATCCATGTGCAAGTGGATGGTAAACGCAATATTTTACTTTATATCTTACTTAGAACCTATACTTATGAACTAAGCGGTCTTGCTATAAAATATGTAGATTCTGTAAAGGCAAGTGATAATTCTATGCTTAAAGATGATAGAGATTCTTTTGAATCTCATTCTTCAGAATGACATAAAAATTCATTTTAAGGACTTCATTGATACTTAGCCTTATATATATTTTGCGCTAGAGAAAGCAGTTTTTCTTTTTGGTTCATATCTGGAGAATCTGTTACTGTTTCAAATAATTCTTGTAAAATTGCCCCCATACATTTGCCACTTGGTATTCCACTTGCAATAAGGTCTTTTCCATTTATAGCAAGGTCTTTTAAGTTTAACACAGAATTTTGCTCTAAAACTTTTTCTACACGTTTTTTTAATTCCACTAGTAATAGCCAAGAAGGACTTCCTTCTTTTAGAGGAGTGTTATGCATTCCATATATATCTGCAAGACGTAAATCCATAATATCATAAAAGTTTTCTGCTCCAATACGTATTATAAAACGCCTTACAGCAGCATCACTCCATACTCTTTCATAAAAAAACATGTGTTCTTTTACTAAATGAACAACTTTTTTAATACTGTCATTAGGAAACTTTAACTTTGTCATAGATTCTTCTGCAATACGTGCAGAGAAAGTTTCGTGATTATGAAAGTGTATAAAAGTTTCACCATTTATATTTTCTGCATTTTTACTTTTGGGTTTTCCTATGTCATGATAAAAGGCTGCTAGACGTACAATTAAATTATTTTTTGGAGCACCATCGCAGGCATAAAGCAAATGGTCAGCTACATCAAATTCATGAAAACCTCTTGAATCTGATTGTACACAACCTCTACATTCTGCAAATTCAGGAATAAAAATATTCATAATGCCTGTTTGCTCTAATAATTTAAGACTTATGCTTGGTTTTTCAAAAGAAAGCATTTTGCAAAACTCATCTCTAAAGCGTTCTACAGATATATTTTTTGTACGTTCAAGAATGTTTTTATTTGCTATTGCAGAGAAAGTTTCTTCTTCTATTTTAAATCCTAATTGTCCTGCAAATCTAATAGCGCGTACAGGTCTTAAACCATCTTCATTAAATCTTTCTATTGGAGAGCCGACTGTTTTAATAATACCAAGCTCTATATCTTTTTGCCCATTGAATGGGTCTATGATTTTACCTGTAGAAAGTTCTGCTGCAATGGCATTCATAGTAAAATCTCTACGAGAAAGGTCTTCTTCGATTGTATCAGCATAATTTACAAAATCAGGATGGCGACCATCACTATATGTGGTTTCTGTGCGAAAAGTTGTAGTTTCTATTTCTTTATTAAATATATGAATTGTTACAGTTCCGTGTGCAATACCAGTAGGAATAACTCTTTTAAATATAGCCATTACCTGTTCTGGTCTAGCATTTGTAGCTATGTCCCAATCATGAACAGTCTTTTTTCTAAGTATATCTCTTACAGCCCCGCCTACAAGATAGGCTTTAAAATTATTTTTTTCAAATATTGCATTTACTTTTTTTAATTCTGAAGGAATTGCTATTGAATCCATTAAATCCCCGCTGATAGAAATGAAATAACTCTTAATAGAATAAAAATTGCTATACCAAAAACAATTAGTATTATATAGCAGATAAAAGAACTTACATATTTTATTTTTGAACTTATAAAGAAAAAAAACAAACTTAAGGCTATTCCTGCCACAGAAAAGAATACTAGTATTATAGCATTTATGCTACATATATACATAATAAAATTAAGAGTGGCATCTAAAAATTGTTGTGTATTTCCACTTATAAATAGAAGAAAGTCTGCAATGGTGAGCAATGTTAAAAAAAAAGAAACTCTACCTACTAAGCGATATATAAATATATTATCTTTTTGTTTCTTTTTTCTTCTCATAATGTTATTCCATAGTTATATAAAAACTTCATTTTCTCTGTTTTTATAAATGTCTAATAGACTTTTATCATTTCCTCTATTATACTATAAAGTACGATGAAAGTTAAACGCTTTTTTGCAAATATTATTGTACTTTTAATTGCTGCTGGTGCAGTCTTTTTTATAGGTTGGGTTCAGTTTAGGGTATCTCCTGGAACTTGTGGTATAATGACATCTAAGACTGGAGGCTTATACGAAGAACCTCTTGTTCCAGGAAAGTTTGATTGGAAGTGGGAAAAACTACTACCAACAAATGTTACTATAAAGCATTTTAATACTACACCCTATGAAACTACAGCAAGTATAACAGGCTCTTTACCATCTTCGTCAGATTATGCTTCTATACTACAGTTAACAGATAATTCTTCAAATCCTGACTTTTCCTATAAATTAGCTATAAAAACAGCATTGACTATAAATCCAGAAGATATTTTAGAACTTGTAAAAAATAATGAAGTGCAGGACCAGGCTTCTTTAGATAAATATATGCAGAAATGTTCTGACCAAATAGTTTCTATTTTGCTTCCTAAAGTATTAAAAGAAAATAATAATTTTGTAGAAGGCAAGGTGCTTTCTAGCTATGAAATAGAAAAACTTTTACAAGGTAATTTAAATGATTTTAAACATATTTCAATTAATTCTATTGAATTAACAGATGTTCAAGTTCCAGATGTAAAACTATATCAAGTAGCAGAAAACGCTTTATCAATATGGCAAAATGAATTAGAAACAAACCTTAAACAAAAGGCAAAGGAACAGGCAAACTCTGTAATGGAAGAAGACCGTATGATGCAACAACTTGAAAAGTTTGCTTCGCTTTTAGAAAAATATCCTCAGTTAAGTGAATTTTCTAAAACTGGAAACCTAAAAGACTTACTAAAAGGCTTTGGATTTTCTCAAACAGGAGATGAAGAATAATGGAAAAACGTTTATATTCGATAAGAGGTGCCGTTTGTGCAGAAAATACAAAAGATTCTATAATAGAAAATGTAGAACTCTTATGTAGTAAACTTTTTTCTATTAATTCAATAAAGGCTGATGATATAGTAAATATTCAGTTTACTGTTACTCCAGATTTAGATGTTTTAAATCCCGCAACAGCACTGCGCTTTTCTGATACTGGTATAGATACTTCACGTATTCCTTTGTTTTGCGCTCAAGAGCCTGTGATAAAGGGCATGTTAGCAAATGTAATACGTGTTATGATAACTGTATATTTAGATAAAGACAGCATTTGTAAAACTGCATACTTAAATGGTGCAGAAGTTTTGCGTCCTGATATAAAAAATGAGGGCGGTAAATGAAATATGTATGGTTAGTTTCTAGGGAATATGCAGGCATTGCAGAAGCAGGTGGGGTAAAAAATGTTGCTTGTTCCTTATCTGAAAATCTTGTTTCTTTAGGAAATAAAGTTACTTTGTTTATTCCTCTCTATGCTTGTACAGAACTTTCTAATGTAAAAGAATTTAATTGTTTGTGGCATAAACCTGTAAAAATCCATGTGTGCGATAAAGATATTTTAGTTACATTTAGTCATGGAATATGCAATGGGGTTGATATAGTTTTTATAGGTAATAAGTCCTTTAGCGAGAAACAAGCGGTTTATACCTATACAAAGCAAGAGGCAGAAAAAAATCCTAATCATAAGCAAGGTGAGGGGCATGAAGATGCTCAGTTTTTAAATTGTCTTTTTGAAAAAGCTGTTATTGCTTATGGAAGTACGTGTAATAAAGAAGATGCTCCTGACATAATTCATTCTCAAGATGCTACAGCGGCACTAGTTCCAGCCTTTATGAATGAATATTCAAAAAATGATAAAGAAGGCTTCTATAAAAAAACTAAATGTGTTGTTACAATTCATAATGCAGGACCTGGTTATCATCACGAGTTTTCTTCTATTAATGAAGCGGCTTATTATACAGATTTGCCAAATGAAGTATTAACAAAAGGCTTAAATGGTAATGTTGTAGAGCCTTTTTTGCTTTCTGCTCTATATTCGTGCATGACAACTGTTTCTCCAGAATATGCCCAAGAGATAATGGATGGCTCTACGCAAACTGCAGGGCTGTCTCAAGCATTTAAAAATAATAAAACATATATTTATGGCATAACTAATGGTATAGATATTGCGCGTTATGACCCTAAAAATACAAAAGTTTCATTATTACCATACTCTTTTAATCCTGAAAAAAAAGATTTAAAAGGAAAATATGAATGTAGAGATTATTTTATAAATAATTATGCTTCAAAAAATATAGATAATAATGTTTTAGAGCAATATGGATATATAGAAAAACTAAATAATAAAGAGGGCGTTTTAATTGCCTACCATGGTCGTCTTGTTCATCAAAAAGGTATTTCTGTCCTTGCAGACGCTAGTAATAAACTTTTGAGTTGTATGGATAATGTTGCTTTTGCATTCATAGGGCAGGGACAGCCAGAAATGGAGCAACTCCTTATTAATGTTACAGAACGTTATAAAGGAAAAGCTGTTTATTTGCGTGGTTATGACAGGGCTATTTCTAGGTTAGTTATGGCCTCTAGTGATTTTGCTATATTTCCTAGTTTTTTTGAGCCTTGTGGTTTAGAAGATTTTATTGCACAAATATATGGAACTTTACCTATAGCACATGCTACAGGGGGACTAAAAAAAATAGTTAGTGAGGAAACAGGCTTTTTATATCAAAATAATAACTCTGATGAACTTTTTTCTATTATATATGCCTTATGTAATATATATTTGAATAGCGGCAGTAATGCTATATTTAAAAACATGATAGCCTATGCTGCAAAATATGTTAGAGAAAATTATTCATGGGAAAAAGTTGCACAGAAATATGAAAAACTTTATGAAAAAGAAATGGAAACTTGTTAAATAGAATTAAAAAAAAAGATTTTTTTTGTAAAAATTATTTTTTTTCTATTGACATAAAATTATTATTTTGGTAATATTATCTTAAATGACGGATTAACAAACCGTATGCCGCTATAGCTCAGTTGGTAGAGCACGTG
>CAJOPO010000289.1 GCA_905236315.1 uncultured Treponema sp. | reverse complement strand
TTGTAAGTCGCGCTATTATAGCGACTTACAACTCGCAGGAACCTCGAAAAACTTTCTGAAAGGGAGTTTTTCGAGGTTCCCTTAATCCAAACGCTTCCAATTTGCCTTGTCAAAGATGTTATCATGCACGCTATACCAATGCCCATCGCTTGTGTTAAAGGTGTTACCGTTATTAGATAAAATATCCCAGTTACTAGAAGAGGTAATGGCTTGCTCCTTTGTAAATTTATCTTTATTATCTAGCTCCTTGTTTGTAAAGGGATTAATGGGATTTGCAATTATATCCTTTACGGCTAGGCTTGGAGTGTCTGCATTTGTCATAAAGGAATTATCCGTTTTAAACTCTGTAGCGTTAAAATCCTTAAATAAAAACAAAGGATTATACCCCTCCACGTCTATGCCAATCTCTGGCATTTTCATATAATCAAACTGCCCTAGTTCACGCCCATGGTCTGCAACTATTATTATTCTAGTGTTGTCATAAACGCCGTTTTCTCTCATCCAATCAAACCACTTGCCCATAAGTAGCATGGCAGCCATATTTGCATGATAGTGAATTACCTCGTATTTACCGTCCATTTTTATGCGCCCCTCTGCTATTGTGTGGAAGCCTTCATTGTGGACATTGTTAGAATATTCATAGTCGGGTAACTGACATTCTGCGGGTTCATGGGTTGTATCATTATCTATCATTAAAAAAGTGGGCTTATCATCTGTAGTGATAAATGATAGCTTGCTTAAGTTCATAAGCACGGAATAGGAGCGAGCAAACATTTCGTTTTCTGGCCTTGTGTTTGAATAATAGTTGCCACTGTCATACAAAAGTGGCTCTATTAGTAAGGGGCATACCCTAAAGAAACTATAAAAGATAAAGTTTCTTCTATCATCATCAATGGTTTTGCCCGTAAGGCTTGCAGAATATGTGCCCATTGTAATATGAGTTTTTATTTCTGGCCATTTTTTATATATAGAAAGGTCTGGAATCCACTGATAGTTTGCATAGGGGGCATCGCAGACTGTTACATTAAAGCCGTTTTGCAAAAATAAAACTGGCAACACGCTTAAGGCTTCGTTCTGCTTGTCTGAAAGTTTTTCTTCTGTGCGCTTGTTCATCTCTGTGGGCACGTATTCATAACCACCAAAAAGTCCTGGTGTGCCGTAGTTAGTAGTTCCTCCATGAGAAATTGTATTGGGATAATATGTAAAGCCTGCAAACTGCTCATTTAAGATGGGCTTTTCTTCAAAAAGATAGGGAAGATAACCGCTGATTGCTCTGTCTAACATAAAGACAATTACATTTTGTTTAGTTTTGCTTAGCGGGATTATGGGCTTAATTTCGCCATCTTGTTTTTCTGCGCTATTTTCTTTTAGATAATCCAATGTTGCAATCACTTTGTTTGTCTTTATGATATGGCTTACACTAACACCAGCGATTGCAATGATTAGTATGGTATAAATAAGGGGAACAATCTTTTGGAAGCGTTTTATAGAAAAGGCAAAGAGCATTAGGCAGGCTACCGCTATGTTTACGATTAAGTTTATGATTATGAGAGATGCACTTCTGTATGGGTATTGGTCATATACTAAGTAAGGAGAAAGGGTGCCTAGTCCTTTTGCAAAGAACATATAGTTTATTAGAAAAAGCACCGCAAGGACATATACTCCTTTAGTAAGAAGGTTTTTGCCTTTAGTAGAAGATATTGTATAGAATACAGAAAACCAAAGGATAAAGTATCCTGCGGCAATGCAAAGTGTATAGAAGGCTAGATAGATGGGGTTTCTTACATTATGAAGGTCTATAAACTCAGCAGGAGAAGCTGCAATTACAGACATTGGGATTAAAAGCCCTGTGATTAGTGCTAGGGTAATAGTGCCTAAGATAAAGATGAGGTGCTTTGTTTCTTTCTTTGGCACCGTTGGCTTTTCCTTACTAGGCAACTTCTTGATTAAGGCACTTACTAAAGAAAGAAGTAGCGGAATAAAGCATACAGAGCATACACAAAGGCAGACAAGGTAGCGTTTATGTGTGCCTGCAATATTTGTTTTTACATTAAAGATATAGTATAAGACTATGCCGCCTATGGCACACAATATGTTTGCTACAAGGCGTGGCTTCTTTAGTTTGTAAAATATATTTTTTATTAAAGAAAAAAGATTGTTGCATGTCCAGTATATAACAAGGCCTGAGGGCGAATTATAAAGCAAGGCAAGGAATATAAGAGCCATGCCGTATAGCTGGATTTTGTCTTTTATGGGGAAGCCCTTTGTGTAGATTGCCCCACTAATGCAGTTAATTAGCGTCATTAATATGGGTAATACGTTTATTGCTATGCCAGTGCTTAAAGTGAGCAATCTATCTGGCATACTTAGGTCTTTTATATTGTAAAATTGCGCTCCATGTAGGGCTTCTAAGTGAGAGAGAAAATGATAGCCTGCAATAAAGAAAGGAATTTCTAAAAGTAAAGACATAGACCCGCTTAAAGCATTCATGGGGCTATAGTTGTTTTGCCTATAGTATTCTTGAAGGAGCATAAAGCGTTCATCGCCCTTAAAGGTCTTTTTTATGTGGTCAACCCACTTAGAAAGCGACTTTTGCTTTAGACTTTCTGCTTGCTGCATTTTGTCTGCTTGATAGTACAGCGGAAGCGTTAAAAGAGACATGGCAATGCTTACAGAAAACACTGCATAGCCTTGATTCCCTATTAGGTGATACATTACGTTAAAGATAATCTCAAATATTATTTCTATAGGTTGTATTATAAGCGCAAATAAAATAGATGTCATTTTATAAGTTCCCAGTTTTCCCTTTTAAAGATGTTATCATGCACTGAATACCAATGCCCATCGCTTGTGTCAAAGATATTCCCATTATTAGTTTCTGTGCTCCAGTGCTGAGAGCTTGTTATTATTTGTATGCCCTCTTTGCTAGAATTAGTGATTTCTTTTTTTGTAAATGGATTTACAGGATGAGCAATAAGGTCCTTTACAGCAAGGCTTGGAGTGTCTGCATTTGTCATAAAGGAATTGTCTGTTTGTAGTTGTGTTGAATTAAAGTCTTTTACTAAAAGAAGAGGATTATAACCTTGCACATCAAGGTCTATGTCTTTCATCTGCATATAGTCAAACTGCCCTAGTAACTCCCCATGGTCTGCAACTATTATTATTCTAGTGTTGTCGTATACGTCATTTTCCCTCATCCAGTCAAACCATTCGCCTAAGCGTAGCATTGCTGCCATATTCACATGGTAATGCGCTCTCTGTCCTGCGCTTTCTAGTAGCAGTTTGCCGTTTGCGCTTACGTAGTCTGGGTCGTCTACAGTCTTTTGCAAGGTATAGTCTGGAAGATTTAGCTCTACTGGGGAATGAGTTGTATCATTGTCTATCATAAAGAAGGTGTTAACATCTTCTTCTAATGCTTCTGAAATATTTGTAAGATTTAGTAAAACTGAATATGTGCCTAAAAAACTTTCGTTTAAGGTTCTGTCTGTAGTATAGTAGTCGCCATCATCATATACTAGGGGCTGAAAGATTAGCGGTAGAGTTCTAAACAAGGCATAGAATATAAAGTTTCGTTTATCGCTTTCTACAGAGCGACCCTTTAGTTCTGCAGAATATACTCCATCTGTAATATGGGTTTCTATGGGATATTCATTATAAATGGAAAGGTCAGGAAGCCACTGATAGTTTGCATAGGGGGCATCGCAGACGGTTACTCTAAAGCCGTTTTGATAAAACAACACAGGCATAACTTTTAGGGCTTCGTTGTGCTTGTCTACGAGTTTTTCTTTGTCGCGCTTGTTCATTTCTTCTGGCGTGTATTCATAACCGCCAAAAAGTCCCGGAGCACCAAAATTAGTTTTTTCTCCATAAGAGAGCGTGTTTGGGTAATATGTAAAGCCTGCAAACTGCTCTTTTAAGAAGGGTTTTTCTTCAAAAAGATAGGGAAGATAGCCGTTTATAGCCCTATCTAGCATAAAGACTATAACGTTTTTGCCCTTTTTGCTAAGGTGGATAACGGCTCTATTGGGCTTAGTATGTGCTTCGTTTCCTTGCGTTAAGTAAGAAAGTTCGGACATAGACTTTTGTATTTTGTAAATATTAGTAAAAGACATTATGCCTACGGCAGCTATGAGGACTAGGTAAATGTAGGGGATTAACTTGTGTAAGAAGTCTTTTGCGTAAAAAAGATATAACCCTACGGAAACTGCAAGCACAGTTAGTAAGTTTATTATAATGAGAGTGTGCGAATAATGCGGATATTTTTCGTATACAAGGTAGGGAGAGAGTATGCCTAAGTCTGTTTTAAAAAGCATGTAGTTTACTAGAGTGCAGCCTGTAAAAAGCCATAGTGCCTTTGTTATACCAAGCCTTGCTGCGCTAGATGTGATATTATAGATTACGCTACCCCATATTAAGATGTAGCCTGCGCATAAAACAAAGGCATTTAGTGCTATGTAAGAGGGGCTTTTTACGTTGTTTACGCTTACAAACTCATCTGGAGAGGCACTGATTACGGCTGTTGGTATAAGAAGCCCCATAAAGACTGTAAGGAATATTGCTCCTAAGAGGGCAAGGATAGCGTCATTGTGGGAAGGGGCTTTTTCTAGTCTTTGCTTGCCCTTAAATAGTGATTTTAAGGCAGTAGCGATAAGGGGCAAGAATGAACAGAGCAGGATAAAAAGCGCGAGGTTTTTTCTTTTGTTGGTACTTAGTTTGCCAAAATGATATAAAGTGATAACTGCAATAATCCCAAGGATAGCGCAGAGGATATTGATAACTTTTCTAGGGTTTTTGAATTTGTAGAAGATGTTCTTTACAAGGGAGAAAATGTTGTTGCATGTCCAGTATATAACAAGACCAGAGGGGGATGAATAAAG
>CAJOPO010000288.1 GCA_905236315.1 uncultured Treponema sp. | reverse complement strand
GTCCATAAATAACTCATGGACATCCTTCATCCTTACTTCTTTTTGGTTTATTAGATATTCACTCTCGCCGGACCTATAATATCTTCTTGTAATTGAAACCTCATCGCCATCTAGCGGCAATTGCTTCTCCTTGTTATCTATCGTCAAAGTAACTTGGGCAAACCCTTTTGGTTTTTGGGTTGGGGTACCATTAAAAATGATATCCTCCATCTTTGAACAGCGCAAAGCTTTTGCCGATTGCTCCCCCAGCACCCAGCGTATAGCATCACTTATGTTACTTTTGCCACTACCATTTGGGCCCACTACTGTAGTTAAGCCTTCTTTAAATGATAAAATCGTTTTTTCAGGATATGTTTTAAACCCTTGCAATTCAAGAGACTTTAATAACACTCAGACCCCTTCCCTTCCTTTTAGATATTTATCTCATGGAATTTAGCTTTGTTTTTTATCTTGATACTAAAATTTCTCTCCCGTTCATTTTTTCTTCCAGTATTATTTTTATATTATACCCTAGCTGAGCAAACTTTCTTAGATTCTCCTTTTTTTGCCCTACAAACTTTGATTTACTCTTAGGGTTTATTTTAACAGTAACATCTGATATGTTGCATTTTTGCGCAAGTTCAATCTCTTTGATCTTATTAATTGCATCAAGGTAATATAGTCTGCTCTCGCACAATTCTCTAAATGCCGGATGAAAGACCCCTGACACTATATTTTCTCTCAGTTCTTTACTATCGTGGAGGCCAAGCCTAATGACTGTTATATTGTTTTTTTCAAAAAGCAACAGCAGTTCACTGCATAGATTTATCGTCTCTTCAAAAGACATCGGCTTATACTCACCTATATTATAGAGTTTTTCCAGTTCTGTGCCTTTCACAACTACCGTAGGGTAAATCCTTACTATGCTGGGCTCTAATTTTATGAATTCTAAAGCAGTATTTTTGTCCTTTTCTGCGTTGCTTTTATATAGTCCGGTCATCATCTGCAAACCAAGGTTTATCCCTGCTTTTTTTATTTTTTCGGCAGCTAATTCCACATCGTTTGCTGTGTGCCCTCTGTTATTTTCAAGCAAGACTTCGTCATCCATACTTTGAGCTCCAAGTTCCACCGTCTTTACTCCGTAATGCTTCAAAATCTTAATGATTTCATCATCGATGCTATCTGGTCTAGTAGATATCCTTATGCCATCAAATGCGCCTATGTTTAAGTAATCACAAGCTACCTCCAAGAGACTAATCATATAATCTCTATCAATAGATGTAAAGCTCCCACCAAAAAAAGCAATCTCCGGCTTGAGAAAATTTTTAGCACTATTTTTTATCTCTATCGCGGCTTTTTGCAGGATCTGCCGCACTTCTTGTGTCGTTGGTTGTTTCTTGACTCCTGTTATATTTCTTTGATCACAAAAACTGCATTTATTCTGGCATCCATTGTGAGGAATAAAAACTGCTACATTTGCGTGCCTCAATATCCCATCAACTCCAATGCTTCTCTGGCCGCTTGCTGCTCGGCTTCTTTTTTGCTTTTGCCGCCACCTTTCCCTACTACATTACTATTTAGCCTCACTTCTACTTCAAAGTGCTTATTATGGTCCGGTCCGCATTCTTTTTTTAATACGTAGCTTATAGTTTCGCTTTTATTCTTTTGGATAATCTCTTGGAGCATGGTTTTATAATCTTTAAACTCTATAAGGTTTTGGTTCTCAAACTCTGGGATAATATACCTGAGGATGAATTTTTCTGCTTCTAGCAAGCTTCCGTCTAAATATATCGCAGCTATTATAGCTTCAAAGGCATCGGCTAATATGGATGGCCTTTCGTTGCCCTTGGAGTTTTTTTCCCCATGGCTAAGCTTTAAAAAATCTCCAACGTGAAGGTCCTTTGAAAATTTACACAAAGTTTTTTCGCAAACCAACGACGCCCTAAGCTTAGATAGCTTCCCTTCCGGCAATTCTGGACAATTTAAAAATATATAATCTGATACCACTAGCCCCAAAACAGAATCGCCCAAGAATTCTAATCTTTCATTACTTTTTTCATTTTTTTTAGATTCATTCGCAAAGGAAGAATGCGTCAAAGCGGTTTCTATTAATTTTTTATTTTTAAAGTTATATTTTATATTCTCTTCTAACCTGCTAATATCCAAATTTTTCATAGTTATCCTTCCTAAATAACACGTTTCCCTCTAGTTTTCGCGTTATGTATGCAAGTATGTTTTTTATTCTTCAAAATCATCCAAAGCCCTAGATATCGCATCCGCTACATTTCCATTTACATAGTCTATAGTAAGCCTTATAGCGTTCTT
>CAJOPO010000287.1 GCA_905236315.1 uncultured Treponema sp. | reverse complement strand
GCCTCCAGAAGTTCAAAAGAAACAATAAAATCTGCTTCTCCCTTATCTACGATTGGAGAATAAACCTTTTCTCCATAACGCACGTAAGTTACGACAGAACCGCCTCTTTGACTCATTCCATGAACTTCGCTGACTTTTACATCAAAACCTGCATCTAACAAAACCTGCCCTAAAGTTTTAGAAGCTAAAAGAGCACCTTGTCCTCCAACGCCAACAATCATTATATTTTTAACCATAATTATTCCGCCTTTAATGCATCAAACTTACACATCTGACTACAGACACCGCAACCAACGCAAAGCGTGTCATCAATTTTAGCCTTACCGTTTTTCATAGAAATTGCAGGGCATCCAATTTTCATGCAAGCTTTGCAGCTTTTACATTTTTCTACATTTACTTTTAGCGGAGGCTTATGTTTTACTTCTTTTAGAAGTGCACAAGGACGTCGACTTATTATAAGGCTTGGTTCTTCTACTTCCAGCTCTTCTTTAACGGCTGCTTCACATTCTGCAATATTATATGGATCAACAACACGAACCCTATTTATGCCCATTGCACGGGCGAGAGCTTCTAAGTCTACACGTCCTGCCGGGTCTCCATATAAGTTTTTACCTGTTGTAGGATTTTGCTGATGCCCTGTCATGCCTGTAATAGAGTTATCTAAAACAATTACAGTTGAGTTAGACTGATTGTATGCTATAGTTGCAAGACCAGTCATACCGGAATGCATAAAGGTAGAGTCACCAATTACTGCAACAGAATGTTTCTCGTTTTCTACCCCACCTGCCTTATTCCAGCCGTGCAAACCACTAAAGCTTGCACCCATGCAGAGAGTTACGTCCATTGCACTTAAAGGAGCAACACTTCCAAGAGTATAACAGCCAATGTCTCCAAAGACTGTTACCTTAAGCTTGTTTAATGCATAGAACATTCCGCGGTGAGGACATCCGGCACACATAATTGGAGGACGTACAGGAATATTTATGCTAAGCTTTGTTCCACAGTTTGCTTCTTTACCGAATGAAGTTCTAATAATGTTCTGACTGAACTCTCCACAAACAGGAAGCATGTCTTTACCATGTACTTCACATTTTAAGCCAAGCGTACGAACAAAATTTTCTATGATTGGGTCTAATTCTTCTACTACGACAAGTTTGTCTAAGCCTTCTGCAAACTCTGTTATCATTTTGCGTGGAAGGGGATTTACCATTCCAAGCTTTAAAATATTTACGCTGTCAGCAAAAACCTCTTTTACGTACTGATAACTTGTAGAAGATGTAATAATACCAACCTTGCTTGTATTTGATTTTTCTATTCTGTTTATGCCGCTAGTTTCGCTCCACTCTTCTATTTTTTTCATACGTTCTTCAACGTAAGGATGCCTCTTTATAGCATTTGCCGGAGCCATTACATATTTTGCAATATTTTTTTCATAAAGCTTTACTTCAGGAACAACGCGTTCACTTGGTTCTGTAATACTCTGAGAGTGAGCTACGCGTGTACACATTTTATATAAAACTGGAGTGTCAAATTTTTCGCTTATTTCAAATGCAATGTGTGCAAACTTTCTTGCTTCTTCTGAATCACTGGGTTCTATCATTGGAACTTTACTTGCAATTGCGTGATGACGGCTATCCTGTTCATTCTGACTAGAATGCATTCCAGGGTCATCTGCAACACCTATAACAAGCCCCGCATTAACACCTGTATAACTCATTGTATAAAGTGGATCACTTGCAACGTTTAAACCTACATGCTTCATGCCGCAAAATGCCCTGCGACCAGAAAGACAAGCACCAAAAGCACTTTCTAAAGCTACCTTTTCGTTTGGAGCCCATTCACAATAAATTTCTTTAAATTTAGCTGCTTCTTCTGTAATTTCTGTACTTGGAGTTCCAGGGTAACTAGAAACAACAGCACAGCCACTTTCATAAAGGCCACGGGCAAATGCCGCATTGCCTAACATCAGTTGCTTCATATTTTCCTCAATTTTCAAAAAGTAAAACACATTTTATACTTAAACTGTAAACAAGTCTATCTGATTTCCAATTTTACTTATTGCATTCTGTACTGAAGTAGAAATTTCAGAAAGCGCTTTACCGGTTTCGTTTATCTTCTTAGCACCATTAGACATTTCTTCCATCTGCTTTGTCATCGTGCCAGTAACTTCCTGCAAATTACGTACATTTTCCAAAATAGCCTTGTTACCTTCTGTCATTTCACCAGAGGCATTTCTTACTTCTACAGTACTGTCGTTCATTGTATGTAACGCATCACTAATCTGCTGACTGCCTGTATTCTGCTCATCCATTGCAGCTTTTATCTGCATGACAAGTTCATCAGTCTGTCTAATTTTGTTAGATACAGCTTCAAATGCAGTACTGCTTGCTGTAGAAGCAGTTACAACATCTGTAATGGAATTCTTAATATTATTTAGCTGTTCTCCAATTGTCTTACTTTGTGCAGTCGAAGTTTCTGAAAGCTTACGAATTTCATCGGCAACAACAGCAAAACCCTTACCGGCTTCACCGGCATGTGCGGCTTCTATTGCAGCATTCATAGCTAAAAGATTTGTCTGTTCTGCAATACTAGAAATTGCAAGGTTAGCTTCCTGAAGCATTTCGCTTTGACTTTCTATTTGCTTAATCTGTTCGTTTACATTCTCCTGAATTCTTATTCCTTCATCTGCATTCTGGCTAAGCTCTGTAAACGATGTTGCCATCTTATCTACACTTTGGTTTACACTCTTAATGTTACCAATCATTTCTTCTACAGCAGCACTTGCCTGGCTTACACAATTTCCCTGGTTTTCTATCATGTGCTCCAAAGATTCTATGTTGCTTGCAATTTGGTTTACAGCCCCTGCTGTGTCAGAAACGCTATTTGTCTGGTTATGAATCTGGCTTTGCATTCCATCTATGTTAGAAATAATTTCTTCAATGGCACTGGAAGTATCGCGGGTACCTTGAGTCATTTGTTCGCCGTTTACATTTAACTCTTCTTTAGATTTTTTTACTTCTCCAACAATCTGCTGTAATTTATCGCAGAAGGCATCAAAGTTTATAACAAGGTCTCCAACTTCATCTCGGCGCAAAAGCTTAACACGCTTTGTAAGGTCTGCTTCTCCTGTTGCCATTTCTTTTAAGAAGTTTGTAACGTTATAAATACGCTTCATAAGCCAGCGTGTAAACACAAAACCAATAAGAACTAAAACAATAACAAATATAATTACTACAAAAATTATAATATTCACCGTACGATTTTTTACAGCTTCAATTGCCTCCATACTTTTTGCAACAAAAATCATACCTGTAATGCTATCATCACCACTTAAAAGAGGAAAATAAATTGAATAATAAGCCACACCGTTAATTCTGCTTATACCCTTATACTCTTCTCCATCCTCTAAAACTGTATCTATAATAGCCTTGTCATTTAAGCTTTCTTCATCAGAATCTTCAAGAGTAGAAATCATACTCTTATTAGATTTATAAACTGTACAATCTACATTATAACTTTCATTTATTGTGTCTACAAAATCACCACCTATTAAATCATAACCGGCAACCAGAGCAGCAATTAATTCACCTTCTTCATCGTAAATTGGAGCAGAAGCAAGCACTGCGTAATCAGTTTCACCAAAACCTTCAAATGCAAAAGCATATTCTTCTTCATCTAACGTCTGTCTTACTACATAAGCAGAACTTACATCAGAATTTGCAACGGCTCCTCTAGCAGCAATAACTTTACCGTCTAAATCAACTACGGCTAAAATTTCTATATCAAGGTCTTCCGCCTTTTCGCTGACAATACGCTCTAAAGAAGAAGACCATCTACCATTAGAATCTACAACTGCATTAAAGACATCTGGACGATCCGAAAGAGTATCTGCATAACCTTCAAGCGAAGAACACCAATCTTCCAAAGTAAGACGCACACCATAAGCTGAATGGGCCACACTGTCTTCGGACTCCTTTAACTGCTCTTTGTTAAAAACTGCAATAGAAATAAAAGCTATTCCTATACTGCTTATTAAAACTGCAAATGTCATTATAAACATCAACATTACAGAAATAGAAATATTTCTTTTTGCTTTTGTGTTAAATCTATCTAATTCTTTTGCCATCTTTTACTCCTGTGCAGACACTTTAAAACTTATAGCTTCTTCTGGCAATATGGGTTTACTAAAATAATACCCCTGAATACTGTCTGCCCCAAATTCTCTT
>CAJOPO010000286.1 GCA_905236315.1 uncultured Treponema sp. | reverse complement strand
TTGTAAGTCGCTATAATAGCGCGACTTACAACATCGCATTTTCAAAGTTGCCTCTAAAAACTGAAGTTTTTAGAGGCTCCCTTTAATTATTTTCTAGCAGGGAGCATATTTAGTGGGTCTATAGACCTACCGTTTTTGTAAACTGTAAAGTGCAAGTGAGGACCTGTACTCTGTCCTGTAGAACCTACACGCCCTATTATAGTATCTGTAGTAACAACCTGGCCTTTTTTTACAAAGGGAGCAGAAACCATGTGTCCGTATAGTGTTTGATAACCTGTTTTCCCATGACTTATTATTACATAGTTACCATAAACATTGCTCCAACCAGCTGTTACAACAGTACCCACCTGTGCTGCATAAATACTTGTACCCTGTGGGCATGCCATATCTATACCACCGTGATAGGTTCTTCTACCAGAACCAAATGGGTCTGGACGCCATCCCCAGCGAGATGTAAGATACCAAGAAGCTCTTAGAGGAAGACGGAACATATCTCCATTTATTTCTGCAAGAGCCATTCTATCTAATTTTGCATCTGTAATGAATATTGAAGTACCAGGCGTAAGAAGTTTTTCTATATCAAGCCCATTTGCAAGGGCACATTTTTTTGCGTCAACTTCATATTTTTCTGAAATAGAAGCTATAGTTTCATTAGTCTCTTTTACTGTATACATTATACCTGCCATAGAAGGTATCTTTAAAAGCTGACCTGGTTGAATAGTGCGGGAAGATTTTATGCTGTTTACACTGATTATAGAATCCTGTGTAACACCATAATTACTTGCAATACGACTTATCATATCACCGCTTTTTACGCGATATGTTGTATAATATAATTCTCTATCTTCGGAAACTACGCTAGAACTATCTTCTGTAATTGAAGAAAAATATTGAGTTAAATCATCTGCCTGAGGTTCTGCTAAAGATGCTATTACTTCGGCAGCACTTGAAGTAAAGCCTGATACATCAGGACCACCACGTCCACTATAATTATTGTGGTGCACTGCCAAAACTGTTGTTCCGACCACTACAGAAGCAGCACATACTGCTGATAGTGAACATACCATAAAAAATTTTATATGACTTTTCATTTTATTTTTTTTATTGTACCACATATCATCAGAAAACTCAAACCTTTTCATAACAAATTCCCGCCGAATTTTATTTTTTTTGTAAACCTATAAGATAGGTTTCAAAAGAAGTAGTTCTACACGCTTCAGGCTTAAATCCCTTTGCAACAGAAAAAACCTCTCGCATTTTTTTTAACTCTGTCTGTTGGTCACCGTTCTGAAAGATTTTTACACAAAAATTCCCGCCTTGCTTTAACATAGTTTCCGCATACCATAGAGCCATTTCTACAAGTGCTTTTGACCTCAATGTATCTACAGTTCTATTGCCAGTTGTTAAAGGAGCGGCATCACATACTACAAGGTCATAAAGCCCCTGTTCTGCAACTTGGGTTTTTGTGTATTCCTCTAGTAAATCTCCCTGAATAAAAATAAGATTATCGCCTTTTACAGACTTATCAAGGGGATTTAAATCTACAGAAACAACTTTTCCACTACCGTTTAATTGTCGCAAAAGCCACGTGGTCCAACTGCCTGGTGCAGAACCTAAGTCCAACACGGTGCAATTCTTTTTTAGAAAACCAAACTTTTTATCTATTTCCTGCAACTTGTACACACTACGCGCAGGATAACCTTCTTTAAAGGCTTTTTGAGACCAAAAATCTGGTTTACTATAGCTACTTGTCTTTGACGGCATACTTATTTTTTCGGTATTAAAATAAAGTGTATTTAGGAAAATTTAGAAGATAGGAGGTAGACTTTAGAACTTAGAATTTAGAGCCTAGAGCTTAGAATTTAGGAGATAGTATGAAGCGAATGTTATAAAACTTGCTCACTAAGGAGTAAGCAAATTGAGGAGAGGAAGAAAAAAATAATAAAAAACAAACGGATTTAGTCGCGCCTAACACGCTCACTTAGAACAACAAAATAGACGGTAGTTCTCTAAATCCTAAGTTCTACCGTCTAGGTACTAACGTCTATCTACTATCGCCTATTTTCTAAAAATGTGGTATAATATAATGCAAGCAGGAGGCGAAACGATGAGCGAAGCGTTGTCAGAGTTAACAAAAGAGGCTGTTTCGTTGCCGTATGAGGAGCAGAAAGAGCTGCTTGATGTGATACGGATTTCAATCCATAACATTGAAGAACGAAGAAGGATGCCGTTGGATTTTTCAAAATACGACACGGCAACGCGCGTTTGGAACGAAGACGCGCAAGATTTCGTGAACAGGCAGAGGGCAAATGACAGGCTCTAAGATTTTTCTCGACACATCGCCGTTTATTTACGCGCTGGAGGACAATGTGCAGTATTCCGTGCGGGTAAGGCAGACGATTTCCGCATATTACGAGGCGGAGATTCCGCTTTGCACATCGCTCTTGACGTTCACAGAGTATTGCGTTGTGCCGTACAGGGAAAATGCAAAAAGAAGCAGCTTGCAGGAGATGCTTCACATTCGTTCAGCATAACTGCGGCTTTTCGCAAGAAAAGTCGAGGAGCAATCGCAAGGTTGCGACTCATTCTGAAGAAGCAACGCGAACGAAGAATCTCTTCCCCGCCGACTGCAAACTCTTAGAGTAAGCGGCTTTGCCCGCGTAGACTTGCTGGACAGGCAGATAGACGGTAGTTCTCTAAATCCTAAGTTCTACCGTCTAAGTTCTAAATTCTAAGCTCTATTTTCCATAGAACTTCTATCTAATCTATCAAATCCATTTGTAAGTTCATAGGCAATTTTTGCAAGTTTTACAAGGTCGCCCTTCCTGCCGCCTTCTATATTAAGAGGCATTACAGGGTCATGCAAACTCATTCTCAAAAGTATCCAACCTTGCACATCCTCTCCTGTAAAAGAAAGGCGCACCCCTTCATAAGAATGAGGCATTTTATAGCCAGCCTTTTCTGCACGCTTTTTAAATTCTGCAAGCACACTATTACCGTATTCTTTAAAATCTTCTCCAGAAATCTTAAAGCGATATTCCGCTTCTTCCACTAACGGAGGTAATTTTTCTATAAGACTATCTAACTTTTTACCCTCTTTTGCAGCCTTTGCAAGTGCAATAACAAGTTTTACAGCAAGGAAGGCTCCGTCATCAAGGAAATAATTATCCTTTAGTGCTCCATGTCCTGAAGTTTCCATTGCAAGAGGAGCTACAACACCAGAAGCATTTAGTTCTTTTTGCTTATTAATAACATTTTTGTAGCCACGCATATAGCACAAATGCTTAAGCCCTAAAACATCTTGTAAAAAGTATGTTAAGCGGTCTGAAGTAACGCTATCTGTAATAATCGTACTTGCAGGATAATCTGGAGCGAGAATGGCTGCAATCATAGCTATAATAGAATCACGATTAACTTCGCTACCATCAGAAAGGACGGCACTCATTCTATCAACATCTGTATCAAAGATTAATCCCAAATCTGCTTTATTAGCAAGAACGGCATTTTTTATGGCTTCCATAGCCTGCTTATTTTCTGGATTAGGAATATGATTTGGGAACATTCCATCTGGTTCTAAGAATTGGCTACCTGTGGTATCGGCACCTAGTGGAGAAAGTATTTTATCCACAAAAAAGCCCGATGCCCCATTTCCTGAATCAACTACAATATGTAAACCACTAAGAGGTTTTTCTCCAGCATTAAGGGAGTCTTTTATCTTTCCTTTTAAATAATCTGCATAAACAGAAATTAAATCATACTCTTCAAAGTGATTTTCTTTAGGTGCTTTATTAAAAGAATCAGTTTCCAATGAAGATGCTATTTTTAGAACATCTGTTATATCTTCATGTTCTAAGCCACCGTCAGCATTAAAAAACTTTATTCCGTTTCGATTAAATGGCAAATGGCTTGCGGTAATCATTGCAGAACCGTCAAACTTTGTGCTGTCAAACACAATGGACATAAACATTGCAGGCGTTGTAGCCATATTGCAGTTTATAACTTTTGCCCCCATGCTAGAAACACCACATGCTAGGGCATTTAATAATGCAGGGCCTGATACACGAGAATCTCGCCCTATTCCAATGCGCAAGTCTTTAATATTTTTATTTGTTTTATTAGAAAGCCACTTTACAAAAGAAGCACCTATTCTAAAAGCAATCTCTTCTGTAAGATTTATATGTTCACCCTCTATTCCTTCAAGGGCAACACCTCTAATATCACTACCATTTTGTAACTTTAAAATATCACTACTCATAATTACATTTTACCACTAAATATGTAAAACAAAAAGTTTTTTTTCATTTTTTGAAGAACTATTCCTCTCTACTACCATCTAAATTCTGGAGGTGTTACGAAATGTATGCCATGTTAAACGTGTCATTCTGAACACACAATGCTAGCAGGCGTTGCATTGTGGAAGAATCTATT
>CAJOPO010000285.1 GCA_905236315.1 uncultured Treponema sp. | reverse complement strand
TTAGAGCTATTTGCATAACCTGGAGTAACACCGGGGTCCCCTGTCTTCTTAGATGTAGCAAGTCGTCTTGCAGTAACAATCCACTGGGAACAATCGTTTTTAGGGATATAATTTCTATCATTATTAGCCCTTTCTAATATACTAGAAACATTTTGCCTTGAAAGCGAATGTATTGCAGACCTCATTCCCCTACCGTCTGCCGCCGCTTCAAAACTTACATTAATATTCCCGTCAGTATCAGTCCATATTCCACTTTCCATAGCTTCTTGCAAAAGCCTTTCATATTGACTAGGCCATGTAGATTCTTCTGCTTTTTGACAATATAAAAGACAATCTATAATGCTTTTATGATTAACATCACGGAGCAAAATAACTTCATCCTCTGCAAGACGAGCCTTTGCACTATCAATCCACAAGTCCAATGCTGTTTTACAACTATCAGGTGCCGTTGAGAGCGTTAAATCTTCATTTTCATTTTGTGCACCTTGATAATCTTCTAATTCGGGAGTGCGTAAATGTAAAGTTATATATTCCCCTTTATGAACAAATACACTAGGAAAAGAATATTTTTTACTTTCCCCATCTCCTGCATTAACCATCTGTACACCAGACAAATTACCGTCATCAAGGGCGACAAGTTCTATAAACTCACATCTTTTAGTCTTTTGCCCTTTTTCAGATGAGTCTCCGTAATAATTTCTTACTTCACTAATGATTAAACGCGGAACATTATCATTATAGCCATAAAAAGGAATACTTAAAGCAACAGAGTTTCCTGCTCCATCTTTTATTTGACTTTCAAATATATACGACTCCCCTATCTGAGTTTCTTTAGAAAGAAGAAATTCTGCCCCGAACTTATCAACATCATAAAGGACAGAAATGGAACCATCAAAGGTGGAATTATCCTCTTGAAGAACAGAAACATAAGAAACAGATATTTTCCTGTCAAATTTAAGATAGAGCTTATTATTGCCTTGTATTTCAAAGCCTTTTAATTGAGGAACAGAGAAATCTCCCTGCAAAAAGGTAACGCCATCTACAGAACTTTTGCACCCTACATGGCAGACAGTGCAAATTACAATAAATGCTATTCCTACAGCAGGAAAAACCACAGAGCATAAAAAAGCCCGCAAGGAGCGGGCTATAAATTGTTTTTTAACTTTCATTAGAATCTCCTACATCATATAGTAGACTCTAAAATATCAATTTTTACAAATTTATAATTCCATAGTTTCTACCATATATCTGATAGAAGTACCATTATCATCAACTAAAGTTTTTTCTATTATAAACACAATATTTTTACCACTATCATCACTAAATATACGCTCTACCTTATAATTAGTAATTCCTTTGCGAGTTACATTAGGAGAGCCAACCACTTTATTAAATACCACTTCTCCACTTTCTTTGCGAAGTTCAACCTCTAAATAATACTTAGATTGAGTATTTTTACCGCTACCATTATACGAAGGAACTAAATTTATATGATAAAATGTTGCTTCCTCATCAAAGGAATCCTCTGAACTAGAAACATTAGAAAAATTTCTAAAGACAATTTCTTCCCCTAGTTTTTTATCTTCATTGGGGCACACATACAATAAGTTTGCAGGAGAATATGGTTTACATTCATACTTTGCAAAAGAACTCTGTTTTTCTGATTTTAAGTTTTCATAAATCTTTTTTCCAGAGAGCGACACAGTATTTTTATTAGGTCCTGCAAAATACACTTCATTTTTTACATAGTTATTTGAAGCTACATCTACAGTGTAAATTTCAGCCCATGCTTCGTATGTTTTGTCTAACTTGCCATACTGACCAAATATATATGTTTTGCCATCTTTAGAAAATCCTATATCCATAAAAACAGCAGCATCGCCTGCAAATAATGATACAGAAACTAATGATGTAAGTATAAAAGTCAAAAGTTTTTTCATACTTCCTCCCATAATATTTTTATCGGTAATAAGATAATAGACTTTAGAAAGTGCTAGTTGAACTTATTTAAAAAATTATCCCCCATCTACCATCTATCTTCTAACTCCTATAACTCCTAACTACTACCGTCTACCTCCTATCACCTAACGTATACACGTCATAGTGACCGACATATACACGTCAGTGCAACCAACGTGTACACGTCAGTCCCCTCCCCCTTAAAAGCATTGCATAAAGTATTCCATAAATCCTTTTTTACGTGTATTATTTTCTATCTATGGAAGAACAAAAAGATGATTTTCCATTTTTACGTGGAGAAACAGCAAATACTTTAGATTTTTACCGCATAAGAGAAAAGATTGCAGAACTAGCCGCTACAGAAGAGGGCAGGGAAGCATTATTACAAAGAGAACCTACTGCAAATGTAGAACGGATTGAATATCTAAAAAACTTAGGGCGAGAATGGAATAACTACATAAACTCTCCATTACACCCACAGTTTTACGCATGGCCTAAAGTAAAAGACGTTTTTGTAATGCTAGGCATAGAAGGTGCCGCTATCTTACAAGACCAAGCCTTTGCACTAGGTATCTTTTGCAAGGCACAAGAAAAGCTAAAGCAATCTATCAATTCTGCTTATGAATTAGATATTCCTCATTTAAAAGAACGTGTTTCTTCCATGCCCAATCTGCAAGAGGCTTGCAATATTATATTTTCTGTACTAACCCCCGATGGAGATATAAAAGATAGTCCTGATATAAGGAAAATCCGCAATAACATAGCAGCCTTACATAAAGAAATTGATTTTGCCTTAAGGCGTTATACTACAGACACAAGTTTAAGCAGTGCCCTACAGTCTACAGTTCCAGTTTTAAGAAATAACAAAGAATTACTTGCTGTAAAAGCAGACCATAGGTCTAGCATAAAGGGCATTATTCATGAAGTAAGTTCTTCAGGGCAGACTCTTTATATAGAAGTAGAAGAATCTGTAAAAGCAAGCAATGAGCTTATACAAGCAGAATTTGAACTTCAAGCACAAATACGCAAAGTCTTAAAAGAACTTACTGCAAAATTAGGCATTTACAAGCAAGATTTTTATACAACACACGATATAATGCTAGAATTAGATACCGCTTATGCAAGTGCAAGGTGGCAAAGCGAAGTACATGGCATTTTTACAGATACCTGCGATATACAAAAAGAGCCACCCATACTCTATGCTGCTCGCCACCCACTGCTAAAAGAAAAAGCCATTCCTGTAGATATAAGATTTTTAGATGGACACAAAATTATGATTATTACAGGTCCAAATACAGGGGGTAAAACTGTAACCTTAAAAACTATAGCTCTTTTTTGCCTTTTACACCAAGCAGGCTTTCCCATTCCTGCAGAAGAAGGCAGCAGATTGCCCATATTTAAAGAAATCTTTGCCGATATAGGCGATGACCAATCTATAGATGAATCCTTGAGCACATTTTCTAGCCATATAAAAAAGATTGCTCAAATAATAAAATATGCTAGCCCAGAAAGTTTAATACTACTAGATGAACTTGGAAGTGGCACCGACCCACAAGAAGGTGGAGCGATAGCTATGGCTGTTTTAGATAGCCTCATAGAAAAAGAAAGCTTTGTAATTGTTACAACCCACCATGGCATATTAAAAAATTATGCTTTCACAAATGAAGACTGTACAAATGCAAGTGTAGAATTTGATTCTGATACTATGCGCCCCACATATAAAATCCTTACGGGAGTGCCAGGAGAAAGTCATGCTATAGACATCGCTAAGGCCGCTGGCTTGAATGAGCAAATCATACAAAATGCACAACACTATCTTGCTACAGATAGAGCAGATGTGAGTACCTTAATAAAGGGACTAACTCAAAAGCATAGCCAATTAGATAGTCTTTTAGCAGAAACAAAACAAAGAGAGCAAAAAATAGAACAAAAAGAATTAAAACTTCAAACAAAAGAATTAGAATTAAAAGAAAAAGAACAGGAACTAAAAGAAAAGGATTTAAGGCAGAATAACGAGTTTTTAAGGCAAACTAGAAGCAAATTAGAAAACCTAGTGCGACACCTTAGAGAAGGAGAAATTAACAGGCAAAAAACTCTTGAAGTGAGAAGTTTTATAGATAGCATTACTCAAGAAGTGGATAAACAAGAAATCTTACTCAAAAATGCTCAAAAAGAACTAGAAAAGCAAAAAGAAGAAGTAAAGCATAATGCAGAAAAACTTGCTGCAAATGGAATGAGGCTTTCTTTTGAACAGAGTAAAAGTTTTTCTAATAAAAAGAAAAAGAAACATCTTTCTAACGCACAAGCCTTGCAAACCGCTTCTGTTATGGACTTTCCGCCACAAAAAACACAACCTACAAAAGAAAAAGTGCAAAACAAAGTGAAGGCATATAAATTAGAAGAAGGAAAGGATGTGTACGTAGGAAAAGAACGCAGAGTGGGTACCTTATTACAGCAGAATAAAGACCAGTCTTGGCTAGTACAAATAGGTGCCATAAAAATGACCGTACCTAAATCCTATTTACAACTTGTACCAGAGCAACAGTCACAAAATACATCCTATGTGGTAGAAACAGCAGGCGCAGAAAAAGAAGTTGAAAAGCCCCTTTTTGAATTGCGCTTACTAGGTATGCGTCAAGAAGAGGCTACAAAGGCATTAGAACATCAGCTAGATTTATGTGCCATACATAACTTTAAAAACTTTAGCATTATACATGGTAAAGGAACAGGCATACTACAGCAAACTGTCATAGACATACTTTCTCACTATCCTGGAGTAAAAGATTTTACCTTTGCTTCCCCAGAAGATGGAGGGGCAGGAAAGACCTATGTTTCACTCCTATAAATCCTTATCTCATAACAATTTTAATACCCTATCGGCATCCATTGAGCGAAGAGCCTTGCAGATTTCTTTATACTGGCTTTTAAAATCTGGAATCATAGTATAGTTATTAAGTTCTTCTATTATATTTGACGCTGTATCAAAATCAAAGGTAGAAACAACTTCTTTTAGGGCTTTTAAAGCTTCCTCTAATTCTTTAGTGGTAATTAAAGGCTTATCATCATTTTCTAAAAGGCTCTCTTCATTTAATTTGCCACATAAATGCATAAGTTTAGGTAAATATGAGCGATAGAGCTTTAGTAATTCTGGAGTATCTTCTTTTATCTTATCTATATCTTCTCTATTTCCAGCTTCTTCTAAGAGTTTAGCTTTTTGAGAAAGGTCATCTGCCCCTATTAAACGAGATGTAGACTTTAGGGAGTGAACTAATATAGTATAGTTTTTACAATCTCCTAAGGAAGCATAATTTTCTATCGCATTTGCTTTTTCTTCTATTGTTTCAGCAAAACTCTTTACTGCATCTAAAAATACATCCTTTGAGCCACAGTTTTTAAGGGCTTCTTCAATATCTAAGCCAAATAAATCTACAAACAATTCCCCTGCAGCCCCGCAAGAATGACTACGGCGTTCAATGCCATCCCAATCAGCATTTTTCTCTATAAAGCCATCATCTCCAGAGTAAAGCACTAAATCAGAAGGCAGATACTTTACAAGCAGTTCTTCTAATTTTTCGCTTTCTATGGGTTTTGAAAGATAATCTGCAAACCCCTCGTTTAAATACATCTCTCTAGCACCAGAAACAGCATTAGCAGTAAGAATAATGCAAATGGTATTTTGATTTACACTTTTGCTATCAGAGCGGAGTTCATGTAGCATTTGTATTCCACTCATTTTTGGCATAAGGTGGTCAGCAAAAATTAAGTGATAGCTAGTGTTTCGCGCCATATCAAGAGCTTCTATTGCGCTATCAGCAAGGTCTATTTGTATACGTGTGTTCTTTAAAAGTCCACGTATAACAGTTAAGTTCATAGGGGTATCATCTACTACCAAAATATGAGCAGCAGGGGCTTGGAAACTTTCTTTATAATGAGAAGAATTAGAAGATGACCTCTCTTTTGTAAGTTTCCAATCTTCTATTTTATCCCAACTGCGCACCTCTTGCTCCACAGAAAAACTAAATGTGCTACCCTTACCATATTCACTTTGCACATCAAGGTGGCTCCCCATAGCAGCAAGAAGATTCTGAACAATGCTCATTCCAAGCCCCGTTCCCTCTATGCCGCGATTTCTTCTTTCTTCTATGCGTTCAAAGGGTGAATAAAGTTTTTGTAAATCTTCTTCTTTTATTCCTATGCCAGTATCTGTTACACTTACAAAAAGCATAATATGGTTATCATCTTTTTTGTTTGCAGACATTTTAAATGTAACACTGCCCACCCTAGTATACTTTACAGCATTAGTTAAAATATTTAGTATGCACTGTTTTAAGCGGGTATCGTCCCCACGCAATAGATAAGGGATTTCTTTAGAAATGAGAACTTCAAAAGATAAATCTTTCTTTTCTGCTCTACCAGAAATCATATTTACAAGGTCTGATATCAAAGAACTTAAATTATAATCCACTGGAATAATTTCCATTTTACCAGCTTCTATTTTACTAAAGTCTAAAATATCATTTATAATAGAAAGAAGCATTTTACCACTAGACTGAATATCGCTTGCATATCCTAAAATGACTTCATCATCGGCTTCTCTTAAAATCATTTCGTCAAGACCTAGAACCGCATTAATGGGAGTACGAATTTCATGACTCATAGAAGATAAGAAATCAGATTTTGCCTTATTAGCACTAGCGGCAAGCTTTAAATCGCTTTCTAGTTTTGTCTGCTTCTCCCACATATCAAGATAGCCCGACATATCAGAAACCATTTTTCGCAAGCTATTATACAAGTTTTCTATTTCGTCACCTGAATGAATGTCTAATTCTGGCAAAGTAGAAAGACGAGAATCCTCTTGTGAAAAATACTGTTCCATAACATAGGACATATCATTAATGGGGTTTACTATGTGTTTTTCTATTTTTAGATTAAAAATGTAGGCAATAGGAACTGCTGCATTCATAAGCAAAAGGGCTAGTTGAAGATTTGCTTTCCACATAACAAAAATGTAATGAATACTAATTCCCCAGCCTTCATTTATACTCATTTGAATATCAGAAAAAACTATTGCTGCAAGGCATAAAAGAACCGCTTCTGCCATAGAATACACTATAATGCGCTTAGAAAGGTCAAATTTATATACATTGAATTTATCATTACATTCACAACTGTCTACATATCGCCAGCCACTACCTACATAAAGTTTCACGCTATCAGGGGCAAAACGAAAATAAAGCGCAACGATTACAACAGAAAGAATGCTTTCTGGTAATGCGTCTATAAACAAGCGAAAAAAACTACCACCATAAAAAACATTTTTTTCATTTGGTTGTAAAAGAATAAGTGTAAATGTAAGGAACCATAAAACAGAAAGTATGATGCTAAAAAGTACAATTAGGCTGATAAGTTTTTTCCACCCCTTAAAAAAGCCCAAATATGCAAAGTGGGCAGAAAGCAATGCTAAAATAAGATAGGTAGAAAGGGAATAAAGGCTTACAAAGTCACCGCTAAGTCTAAGCATTTCCACAATAAACAATATGGAAAAAGATAAAAGGCCACAGCCTACCCCGCCTATTCCAGCGGAAACGATAACAAATAAATCTGTATATGCAAAATTAAACCCTGCAAGGCTAATAATTGAACCTTTTAATCGTGCTACACTTACACAAAAAGCACAAAATACAGCAAACAAAACAGTTGATATTATTGTGCGTTTTTTTAATTTATGGTCTAAGCAAATATCTGTCATAATTAATTCCCTAATAATCCTTTAAAATGCTATTCACACGTTCTGCATCTACTGCGCGAACAGCCTTACATAATTCAATATAACAAGATTCAAAGTCTTTAGGCATAGAATATTTATTAAGTTCTTCGATTATTACATCTGCTGTATCAAAATCAAAAGCACCTATTACTTCTTTTAGGGCATTTAAGGCTTCACTTAATTTTTGCTTTTCAATCAGTGGCTTTTCTTTCTCTTTCGCATAAGCACCTTCTGTAGAAGATGACTTAAAAGGTTTACCACATAAAAATGACATTTTAGGTAAATATGCCCTATATTCTTTTAATAAAGTTGGCGTAAGTTCTCTTATTTTTTCTATGTCTTCTTTATCTCCAAAGGCTTCTAGTGCCTTAGCTTTTTCGCTAAGCTCTGTAGCACCAATAAGGCGAGCAGATGATTTTAATGCGTGTACTTGTATTGTATAATTTTTCCAATCTTCTTTTTTTACAAAGTCTTCTATCATGTCTGCTTTAGTTTCTATTTCGTCTGTAAAGTTTGTTGCAGCCTGCATAAACACTTCTAAACCAGAGCAGTTTTTAATACCACTTTCTATATCCAAATTAAATAGCTTACTAAAGAGTTTACCAGCCTCTCCACAAGAATGTTTTCTTCTATCAACACCATCCCACTTATTAGCATTATTTTCTATAAAGTCTGCACTACCCTTTTTTAAGACAAGATTACTAGGTAGGTAGTGCATTATCATGTCTTCTAGTTTTTTAGGATTTACAGGTTTAGAAAGATAATCTTCAAAGCCACAAGAAAGATACATTTCCTTTGCACCTGAAATAGCATTTGCTGTAAGGGCAACACAAACAGTATGCTGATTTTTACTTGTTTCGTCAGAGCGCAACTCATTTAACATTTGTATTCCATCTTTTTTAGGCATAAGATGGTCTATAAAAATTATATCATAGTCATTTTTATACGCTAACTTTAGTCCTTCATCAGCACTACTTGCTGTAGTTATATTTATTCTAGTAGCTTTTAAAAGTCCTTTTATTACAGTAAGATTCATGGGGGTGTCATCAACTACAAGAATATGTGCTTCTGGAGCTTGAAAACTTTCTGTATAAGAAGCGGCATCTTTAGAAAGAGCCGCTAAAGATTCTTCTTTTGTGCCTATTTCTTCCCAACTGCGTACAGTCTGCTCCACTGCAAAACTGAATGTACTGCCTTCACCATAAATGCTCTGCACATTAAGGCTAGTACCCATCTGCTTAAGTAAGCCGTTTACAATGCTTATACCAAGCCCTGTTCCTTCTATGCTACGGTTACGATTTTCTTCTATGCGCTCAAAAGGAGTAAATAGCTTGCACAAATCTTCATTCTTAATGCCAATTCCAGAATCACGCACGGCAAAGCATAATTCTATTTTATCTTCTGCAATTTTTTGAGCACCTACAGAAAGCATTACCTGACCTGCAGGCGTATATTTTACAGCATTTGTTAAAATATTAAGCACACATTGCTGAACTCTTACACTATCACCATAGAGCAGATGTGGTATAGAAGTATCAACATCAACCACAAACTCTAACCCTTTAGCATTTGCGCGACTTTCTATCATATTTCCAAGGTCATTTAACATTTGGCGCAAATCATAATCTGCGGGGATAATCTCCATTTTACCCGCTTCTATTTTACTAAAATCAAGAATATCGTTGATTATGCTAAGAAGCGCGCGCCCACTAGAATTAATATCACGTGCATAGGTTTTAATTGTATCTTCGCTTGATTCCCTTAGAATCATCTCGTCAAGACCTAGAACAGCGTTAATAGGAGTGCGGATTTCATGACTCATACTTGAAAGAAAGGCTGATTTTGCCTTGCTAGCGGCATTAGCAGCTTCGGTTGCCTTTTTTAAGTCAGCCGTTGTAGCTTCAAGGAAGCGCACAAGGCGGTCTGCAAGGGGAATTGATTTTCCGAGCGGGCGTTCAAAGAGAGAATGAGAATCAGACATTTGTGCGATTGTGTCAGAAAGGGAATCCATACTGTTTTCAACTCTTAAGCTACTGCCTTTTGTGCTACCGCCGAGCATCGAGTTCCACGCTTCGTGTTTGAGAGGAACAGAAGGAATACGCGGGTCAATTTTTGCATTTTTGTCGCCGTTTACCCAAAG
>CAJOPO010000284.1 GCA_905236315.1 uncultured Treponema sp. | reverse complement strand
AGTTTTAATTCCTGGTAATAGCAGGAATTAAAACATCGCATTTTCAAAGTTACCTCTAAAAATTGCAATTTTTAGAGGTTCCCATTATAAAATCTCTCATTAATATAACTCCACCTACACTTTTGATAGTGTTAAGATAAATTTACATCTTCTGTGATTTCATTTCATATTTTTGTTTTGTGGTAATAAGAGCATCATTTACTAAAGCAATTTTTTTATATAAATCAATAAAAGATATTGGATTTTCTATTTTATTCACATTTGTTTTTAGTTGCTTTTCTTTAATGCCTTTTCGCCAAGCATCTTCATCTTGTGCAGTCCAACCATCTATAACTGGTGAAGCTAAAGTTTTTAATTTTGTAACTGTACATAAAGAAAACCATTTAGAATTATAAAATTCCTCTAAAGCAGTTCTAAATTTTTTATCGCTAGTTTGTACTTGTATTTCAAAATCTAACTTTCCAAGTTTTTTTATAAATGAGAAGCTATTTTCATTAAAATCTTCCAAAAAACTTATTTTAAAAAACTCATCAAGTTTGTCTTTACAACTATCATTAAACTTATATTTATAAAGACCTCCCCAAAGACCTGCACTCAACGATTCACGCTTTCTTAAATTTGTTACAGGAAATATAAAAACTTGATTTATTTTAAACGCTTCAGGAAGAACTTCATTCATTTTTTCTTTAAATATAGATTCACTTATATCTTCGTATAGACAAACTGAAGCAACTTCTTCTAAAGATGAAATGCCTATAGTCATAGCTGTAGCAAATTCTATTTTTGGCAAGGGATTAAAGCCAGAACTAAAAACTATCGGTAATGAACTTCTAAGTATAGCTTTATGGAAAGTTTCTACCTGTGACAGATACGCAATAAATTCTGCACCGTTTTTTCGTGTAAATGTAAAAATAACTCTATATAATATAGGAATATTACTTTTGGGTCTAATAATCGCTTGTGGTATATCCTTTATTATTGTAGAAAAAGTTGCGTCTGTTTTTATTTCATCAGGAGAATAAATATGAACCTTTGTTTTAGGAGAACATAAGCCACAAGGATTAGTACATTTATTAGCACACTTAGGAGTTAGCTCGCTCATTTTTGACTTTTGCCATTCTCGTTTATAAAAAGCCTTAGTTGGTCCTAAAGAAATACTATCCCATGCAAGAGTTTCATTTTCATCTCTTTCCCTATATATATCTGCCATAACATCCCAGTCGCAATGAGAAAACGCTGATTTCCAGAATTTTATATTATCTTTTAATCTATCATCCCATGCATCAAAGCGTGCACCTTGCTTATAAGCATCTAATATTACAGAACCTACTCTTTCATCTCCTCGACTTAAAAGTCCTTCTAGTATTGTAGCGTCAAAATTATGACGACTTATTTTGAACTTTCCTTTGGGTAAATGGGTAAAAATATAATCTGTTTTTCTTATGGCTTCTTCAACAGAAATCTGCTTTACCCATTGATATGGTGTATGGGGCTTTGGTATAAAAATTCCTATATTTACATTGCATTGTATATGAGTATGAGATTGTAAATCTAAAAGAAAATTGACGATAGCCTCTTCTTCTTTTAAGCTAGAGTTTTTATCAAAATAATCTCCGACAGGCAAACCTAACATAAAATAAAATTTTGCACTGCTCCAACCTCTTATCTTTGCTTCCTTTATAATGCTTTCTAAATGTTGGGCATAAACTTCTTTATTTAAACTTAATTGCCACATTTCTTCTGGTGTTTCTACGGCAAATGTCAATCCGCTTTTTCTAACCGTTGAAAGTTTTTCTAATATCGGTAAAGAAAGACTATTTACTTTCAAAGATGGTAATTGAAAAGAAACATTATAGCCATTATATCTTTTGTTTAAAACATCTAGTAAACTTTCTATATTAGGAAAGTCAGCTGAACTTAAAGAATTTAGACTTATTTCTCTATATCCTGCTTCAAATACTAATTTATCAATTTCTTCTATTATAAAGTCAATCTTCTTTACCCTTGCAGGTCGATAATAGATACCTGCATGACAAAAACGGCAGCCATTGGGGCAACCTCTCATAATTTCTACGACACCATGGTCTTGTATAGGTTTATTTACAGGCAAAGGAAAATATGAAAATGTAGCATTTTTTAAGCCAAAGTCAACTTGTATTGCTCT
>CAJOPO010000283.1 GCA_905236315.1 uncultured Treponema sp. | reverse complement strand
TTGTAAGTCGCGCTATTATAGCGACTTACAACTCGCAGGAACCTCGAAAAACTTTCTGAAAGGGAGTTTTTCGAGGTTCCCTTAATCTATTCTGTAATGTTTCATAAAGTATTCTAATGACGTAGTAAGCGATGTGTACATGTCGGTATGTGCGACGTGTATATGTCGGTGGGACTGACGTGTACACGTTGGTTCGTTCCCCCTTTTGTCAGAGAGTAGAAGTTAGAAATGAGGAATGAGAAATGAGGAATGAGAACAGTATAACTTTTCTTCTCACTCCTCATTTCTCTCTCCTCACTCCTCCTAAATTCTAAGTTCTAAATTCTAACGTCTATCTCCTAATAAACCGATAAAAAAGAAAAGGAAGAAAACTCAATTTAATATGGATGGGAGAGTCCTATGAAAAAATCTATTGCAAAAACTATTATTGCATGTTCTTTTTTTGCATTTGCTTCTGCAAGTCTTTTTGCTTATAATCCTCCATTTGCAGGAGAAGATATATACCGCATAACAAGTCCTGAATTACTTTCTGGAGGAGGCTCGGCTACAGGGGGACCTGCTTTTACCATAGTACCTGCGTCTATAACGTATAATCCTTCTCTTACAGCGGTGGAGCAGCGTTCTATAATTAATGCAAGTCTTTCTCTTATGTTAGACGGTGATTCTTACGAAGACACCCATCATGGTTTTGGATTTCAGATAGGTGGTGTTATCCCAACTCGCTGGGCTGTTATAGCTGGTACTTTGCAGGGTGTTTTTGATGATAACACTCGCTTTGATTTAGGACACTCATTTATAGCGCATATAGGGGCTGCAAAAGACGTAACTGATCGCCTTTATGTAGGGGCTAATCTGTACACAGGATTTTATACAGGACACGGTAGCGATTTTACTGTAGGTGTGGATTTAGGCATCCTTTACCAATTAGATGATATTAGCTTTCTAAAGAAGCCACGTGTAGGGCTTGCCTTGCTAAATTTAGGTAAGCCGCTTAGTGGCTCTTATAGCGTATATGGCATAGATGGTTCTACAAGTGGCGTTTCTTATCCTGGAATTATTACACCACGCGCCTCTTTTGCTTCTGATTTGCTTGAGATTAGGGATTTTGCACTAGCGTTTAGTGCAGATTTAGCCTTCCCCACATTCCAGAATGTGCTATTTGACACAGCATTAGGGTTTTCTTATAAAGATTTTGTAACCTTAGATTTTGGCTGGAATTGTAATATAAGGGAACTTGTTGCTGGTGGAAAAGTAAATCTACCCAGCATAGGAATAAACTTTAAGTTTGCCATCTCTACTGCCTCAGAAAAGGTAAAAGACAGTTGGAAAAAGAGCGAAATTGTACCTTCTGTTGCTTGGCAGAATATGAATGGTGGTATACATGTTGTTAGTGCAGGTGCTTCTTTGTACTTAGGTATGCAGGATAAAGAAGCTCCTACTATACTTTTATGGGATGAAGTAAAATATTCTACTCTTGAAAATACAGAAAACTAGGAACAGTATAATGAAAAAGATAAAGACAAAACTTTTATGCAGTGCATTTTTATTTTCCTCTGCCTTGATGTTTGCAGAACCTGCTGTAAAATATATTTCTCCAAATAATGACGGTGTGCAAGATACCTTAGATATTCCTTTGCAGATAAAAGATAAGCGATACGTTATGTCTTGGGCTTTAGTCATCACTAATGAAAATGGGGACATAGTTCGTACCATTACCAATAAGCGCAAAGACGATGAAGCTTTTTCTTTCAAGGGATTGTGGAATAGGGTAACAAGCGCGAAAAAAGGTGTTGATGTTCCTGATACTGTAAGTTGGAACGGCTTTTTGGGTGATGAAGCAGAAGCTATAGGGCTTACCTCTGGCTCTGTTGCCCCTGATGGTGTTTACTATTATTATGTAGCCGCCTCTGATGATAATGGAAACACAAGTACCACACCTAAATACAAGGTTATTGTTGATACTGTGACTCCTGAAGTTCATATAAAAAATATGAGCGATGAAGAAAAGACCTTTGGAGAAGGTAGCAAGTCTTCTTTAAAGATAGTTCAAAGTGGCTCAGAAGAACAACTTTGGGAAGGTAGCATTTTAGATGCTCAAGGTAATGTCATTCGCTCTTATGAATGGAAAAGCTCTGCTCCAAAAGATTTTGAATGGAACGGAGCAAATAATTCTGGCGTTATTG
>CAJOPO010000282.1 GCA_905236315.1 uncultured Treponema sp. | reverse complement strand
TGTAAGTCGCGCTATTATAGCGACTTACAACTCGCAGGAACCTCGAAAAACTTTCTGAAAGGGAGTTTTTCGAGGTTCCCTTTATAGTTGCTTTTTTATTTCTTCTAACACCGCAAGTGCATTTATTCCTGTTTGTAAGGTAGATTTTAGTTCACACTTTCCGTCCAAAAAGTCTACGGCATTTTGTACCATATTTGACATATATAGTGTCTTTGTTGGAGGAACAATGCTTTCATCTGGCATAAGAGAATAAAAACCTGTATAAAGATTTGATTCTGACCTACGGTACACCTTAAAAAAGCCGTTTCCTATACATATTCTGCCTTCTGTACCTGTAATCTCTACTCCAAAAGAAAAATACCTAGAACGCCCGCTAATGCTAATTGTTACATCTGGACACTGCTCTGTTGTATAATGAGCATTTAATTGCCTAACATTTCCATCTTTATCTCTAAAGACACCTGTTAAAATGGGGGCGTGTAGGAGCGTGTTCTGATAGTTTTCGCTCTGCCCTAGCATACGCATTGCGCGGCTTAGTAGACCTTCATTTTTATATTTATTAGTACCTGTAATAGAGGAGGGAGTACCATTTTCCAAAAAAAATAAAACTATATCCACTAAATGTGTGCCATCATGAATTAAACTATAGTTTCCGCTTATTTCTTCCTTTGGATTATATACACATAAGCTAGAACACAGCGTTGCGTGAATACTTTGTAAAGGACCTATAGTTCCTAAAAGGCTAAGTGCCATTGCGTAATCTACTGCAAAACGTCTTTCATGGTTTATGAGAACAGGAACATTGTGTGCTTTTGCAGTTTGCTGTATAAGCAAGGCTTGAGATATATTAAGAGCGACAGGTTTTTCTAGTATTACAAGGCGAGGAGTGGATATAATGGCATCTATGGCTTCTATGCAGTGGGAGTCTTCATTTACCGCCACTGTTATTATATCAAAGTTGTAACCACTTCTATACATAGCGCAGGAAGAACGGTAAACCTTAGTGCCACGATTAGCATTATGCCATTGCTTTATGGCAACAATGCTTTTATCGCAACCTGCTACTATTTTTATACGAGGATTTTCTTGCAATGCCATTGTATGACTTGCAGGCTGCTCTCGTTTTTTATCTAAGCCTAATGAATAGCCCATACGTCCGCAACCAATTATGGCTGCTGTGTATATTTTATGCTCGTTCTCGCGCCCGCTTTCTGCCATATCTGCTCCTGTTGCCATATTGCTATTTTGCTACTAAAGAATCCATTATTGCACTGTACTTTTGTGCAAGTCTTTTGGATTTTTCTGCTGCAAGCCCTCTATAGCGCGCTGGGTCTTCAAAGAATGTGCTAGGATTTTCTATGCCAAGTTTTTCTAACTGGCTAGTAATCTTAGAAAATGCTTCTGTATGAGTTTTTAAGGCTTCGTAGAATGTTTTACCGCTTTGCTCTGCTTCTAGCGTTATCTGGCGTATAACTTCATGACCGTCATTTACACCAGCTTCCCCAAGTAGTATATAAGCAGGTTCTGCAAGAACACCACCTTTTACCTTGCCACCTGCTTGTGCAAGATTTTTTGCCATAGCATCTCTGTCTGCTTGCAAGCCTAATACTACAGACTTCATGCGAGATACTGCCATAGTAAAGCCCGCTGCATAGTCTGCAATAAAACGCTGACTTGCAGAATTAGTTAAATCTCTTTGATGTTCACTAATCTGGTCCATATAGAATGTCATAACGCGCGGACTCATAGCCTTCCATAAGGATTTTACATGTTCGCTATTCCAAGGATTTCTTTTTTGTGGCATGGTGGAAGAACCTACCTGCGTACTAGCAAAATATTCAAAGACTTCGCCAATTTCGCTTCTTTGTAAGTTTCTTAAATCATCTGCAAGGTTTGCAATTATGCCAAATGCTACATTCATCTCTAATAGCAAGCGCAAAAGGTATTCTGGTTCTACTAGTTGATTAGAATATTCGCTAGGTTCTAGGTTTAAAAAAGAAAGATATGTACGTTCAAGTTCTTCTGGATTTTTAACTATCATGCTAGGTCCGTTATAAGAACCTACAGGACCTGCAAGTTTGCCTTTTAGTTGTTTACTAAGCTCTTCTATGCGCAATATAGATTTTCCAAGTCTAGAAACAAACTCTGCAATGCTCCAGCCAAAAGTAATGGGGACTGCATGCTGACCGTGAGTGCGACCAACCTGTGGTGTTTCTGCCTCGCGTTCTGCTATAGAGCAAAGGGCTTTTTCTAGGGCGATTAGTTCTGGTAGGATTACATTTTGTGTTACATTTTTCATTCTGTAAGAAAGAGCGGTGTCTAAAATGTCTACACTAGTGGCACCTAAATGAACTAGGGGAGCTATATCTTGAGGAATCTTTGTCTTTAATATGTTTACAAGAGCGCGTATATTGTGTTTTGTTTTTTCTTCTTCCGCATATACTTCTTCTGGAGAAATATTTTGTGCAATATTATCTAAAAGTTTTGCCTTTTCTGGAGTTAGCTCCCCCCTCACTTGTAAGTGAGCCTGTACGAGAGCGGCTTCACAGAGAGCACAAGAGCGAATATTTGCTTCTTCTGAAATATATTTAGAAAGACCTTCAAAAACTTCTTTTTCTGAAAGTGAATAACGATGGTCTATGCAAGAGAGATTTTCAAAAATATTACGAGTTTCCATATATAAAGTATGGTGCAAAAAGTTTAAAAAAGCAAGGGTTGTATGTTGCTATTTTGCATCTCTATACATAGAAAATTTATCCATAGGATAATTCTTTAAGTTTTCTAATATTTTTCTAGGATCTGCCTTCTTTAACAAACTTTCGCGTGCACGAGAAGTTTCTGTTTCTGTTTTGTGCTTAGAAGGACCTCCTACGCAACCGCTTGGGCAAACCATTCCTTCTACAAAGTCTTCTGCTAAAGTACCTAATTTTATTTGTGTAAGGGCTTTTTTGCAGTCTGCCCCACCTGCACAGCGCAATAATTTTATGTCTTTAGTGTCTTCGCCTCTTTCTTGCATACATTCAAGAACAGCATTTGCAACTCCGCCACTTGTTGCAAAACGTTTTCCCCATATAGAAGCCTCTTGATATTCGTCTTCCACAGGTTCAAATTCTATATCCTTAGACCTCATTAACGCGCGTAACTCTCCATACGTCATAACGTAGTCTGCGTTATCTTTTATGCTTTCATCATTTGCTTCTGATTTTTTTGCAATGCAAGGACCAATAAATACTGTTGTGCAATTATTATGAGTTGCTTTTAAGTAACGAGATATGGCGCACATGGGAGACACTGTAGAAGACATATTGTTCTTAAATACATCTGGGAAATGCTGCCTTAGCATATTTATAAAGGCAGAACAGCAGGAGGTTGTCATTTTCTTACCATTTTTATATGCTTCTGCCCACTCTTTAGCTTCATAGGCTGCCGTCATATCTCCACCTAAGCCCACTTCTACCATATCCGCAAAGCCCATCTTTTTTAGAGCGGCTTTTACAGAAGCCATAGTTATTTTATCTCCAAACTGACCTTCTGTAGCTGGAGCACACATTGCTATAACTTCTTTTTCTGCTAATATATCATTTATTACATTTACAAGATATGTTTTAGAACCTATGGCACCAAAGGGACAACTATGAATGCAGTGTCCGCATTGAACACATTTTTCTTCATTAATTTTGCAAAAGCCATATTCATCATAGGTTATAGCACCTACAGGACAGGCTTTTTTGCACGGACGCTCTAGGTGGACTATTGCACCATAGGGGCAAGCCTTTGCACACATGCCACATTCTTTGCATTTAGCAGAATCTATGTGCATACGGAATTCGCCTGGAGCTATGGCACTAAAATGACATGAGTTTTGGCAAGGACGACCCAAACAGAAGCGACAACTATCTGTAACAGAATATGCAGAAATAGGGCAGTCATCACAAGCTGCGTCTATTACTTGAACTATGCTTTTGGAATTAGGATTGCTTGTGGTACATTCTGCACAAGCAAGATGTATTCTTTGGCGTATTATTTCTCTTTCTTTATATACACAGCAATATTCAGATTTAGGACCTGGAGCCATAGTATATACTAGTTTTTCTTTTTCTGAATCATTAAGTTTGCCGTTCCAAGCAAGACGGCACACTTCTTCCATTATTTTATGTTTAAAAGAAACTATTCCCTTGTCATTTGTTACCATAATTAAAATGATACCCCATAATATAGCTTTTTTCAATAATTATATATTGATTTTATCAAAGTTCTCCTTAAACGTAGCAATTCTTGTTATACTAAGGCTAATTATTGCCGAATATATGAGTATGGATTTTAAAAGCGTAATGGACTTGTCTTTAGAGGTTATGCAAGACTGGCGGGTCATTTTTATTACTATAATAACTCTTTTTTGCATTGTGTTAGCTAATTATGTTGTAAAATATAGAAAGAAGCCTGTTACCCCAAGAGTTCATCGTGCGCCCAAGCCTCCTAAACCTCCTAAAGAAGAGCCTAAAAAAGAAGAAGGGGAGGAAGGAAGTGCAGAAGCTTAAAATGTATTATGCAGGCCTGCATAATGCAGGTGTGTACTTGCATAATGCAAGGGGGCATAATGCACACTTGCGCATAGCTTAAATCTACCTTTCCATAGACCTTTCATACATTCTATTTTCTTTTCATTAATAAGGTTCTCTATTATATCATCAATGCTTTCTACGTTCCAAATATTTCTTTTAAATATAGGTGTATACATAGAGTTTAATCTATTGCTAGCTAATGCTTTTAGCTCTGCCTTTGAAAAATATTTAGGATTTCTTTTTATAAGGTCAATGACTATTTGAGCATCTTTTGCGGCAGGACTTTTGCCCCTTTTGCAGACATCACAAGTAGAACAATACTCATATTTAGCCCCCAAGGCTTCTAATAAGATTTTTCTGCGGCATATACTAGCTTCTGCAAAGTTTTTTATAACTTTCTCTCTGCTATTTTCTGAATATTTTTCCCTATCATAGCTATCTGCGTTTGACCAGAGTAGTATTGCCTTACATATTTTGCCATCGCGCCCACCTCGCCCTGCTTCTTGAACATAAGCCTCTATAGTGAGAGGGGCTTCTAAATGAATAACCGTGCGGATATTTTTCTTGTCTACGCCCATTCCATAAGCACATGTACAGCATAAAATGCCATCAGCTTTATTAAGGAACCAATTTTCTGTTTCTAATTTTTCTTCTTTTTGCATACCTGCATGATAAAAGCGCACATTATCTTCTATATCTATAGAATGATAGTAAGTGGCAATTTCTCTAGCCATATCTTCTGCCCTTACCCTAGTTCCAGAAAATATCAGCAGGGGTTTTTCTGCTTTTATGCTAAGCATTAAAGCCATTTTTTGCTTTTCATAGCAATTAATAACATTATAATGAATATTTTCTCTGTCTGCGCTACCTCTAACAATGCGAACATTCCCATTAAAAAGCAGTGCAGATATTCTTTGTAAAACAAAGTCAGAAGCTGTAGCAGTAAATGCAGTGTTTATAGAACTTTTTAGCTCCTTTATTACATTACCTAAAGCCCTATATGCAGGACGAAAAGAATCTCCCCATTCACTTACACAGTGGGCTTCGTCAATGGCTATATGGCTTATATTGCAGAGTTTTAATTTTTCTATTACGTCCTTGCAAGAAAGAATTTCTGGATTTGCAAGAATTATTTTTGTTCCGTTTTTTATGCGGTAAAAGTTTTCTTCTCTTTCTTCTGCACTCTGCCCGCCTTTAAATATAACACAGTCAATACCTGCTTCTGTAATTCGGCGTTTTTGATCTGCTATTAAGGCAAGTAAGGGGTATATTACGAGAGTTGCTCCTTTTAAGACTAGGGCAGGGAGTAGAAAGCACAAGGATTTACCAGAGCCTGTGGGTAGTAGAACAATTTGGTTGGGGCAACTTTCTTCTGAATTATCACTAGGGGAGCAAAGTCCTTTTTCTGCATCTAGTATGTTTGCAATTACGAGATGTTGCCAAGCACTTAAGTGGTCTATTTTAAACTTCTTTGCAAGTTCATTTATAATATTTTCTTCCATACATAAATACTTATATGTATGGGAAATCCTATTTTACAAAAAAGGGAGTAATTTTTTTATAATTTTTTGTAAATTGCTTATATCGTTTTGCACATCGCCTGTTTCTAGGGAATGATTTGCATTATCAATGAGTTCTAGAGGAATATTTTGTTCTTTACACTTTTGTATGCACAATTCATTGCTAATCCAAGCATCATTTGTACCGTGAAAGGCTATTGCGTTTGTAATGGGATTATAAAAAGTCTGTTCTATAGGAGTAAATAATATATGGCTTACTTGTAAATTATGCTTTTGTGCAAAGGCTGTCGCTAGGGCTGTTCCTATGCTCTTAGAGATAAAAAGGATTTTATTGCCTTGAGTTAAACGCTTTTCCTCTTTTAGCATTTCTTCAATATGGTCTAAAGCAACTTTACAAGCGAGGTCTATCTTTTGGTTGTTTCCAAATATATTAAGAAATGCCTCTTTAGGCACAGTTCTATAAGAAAGAGGAATTATATTAAAACCATTTGCTTTTGCAAGGCGTTGGCTATAATATAATAAGGGTTTATCTATATTATAGCCTATGCCAGGAAAAATAAGTGCAAGTTTTTCCATATTATGAGTGCTTAAACCAAGTGTTAAACCGATGGTTTAACACTTGGTTTAAACGCTTTCTAGCTCTTCAAGGTAATCATCATAAGGATTTGAATATGCCTTTGGCTTAGGTTTAGGGGTGGTAGTTCCATAAACTTCTTGATTTCTAAAGAAGTTATCTACAGTTTCCATAAGCATGGAAGGCGGAACAGGCTTGACTAAGTAGTTTGCAGGCTTTACCTCTAACACCTTCATAACGGTATTGCGGTCATCCTTTGCTGTAAGGAAGATGACTGGAATATCTGCTGTAGAAGGTTCTGATTTTAGGCTTCTAAATACTTCAAGACCAGACATAAGGGGCATTTCATAATCAAGTAAGATAAGGTCTACCTTGCGCTCTCTTAAAAATGCTATAGTATTTATGCCAGAGTTTGTAATAAACACATTATATTTTTTTATGAGCCAAGTCTGCATTGAACGCAATAATGTACTGTCATCATCTACAAGTAAAAGGCTCTTTTTGCTTGTGTCTTCTGCACCACTGTTTTTTACCTTTGAACCTTGGTCAGAAGCTAAATAACTATATCCTGAATGTGCAAGGTTTAATTCTGTTATTAAGTCCACAGTGTTTACAGGTCTCTGAAAAGCTTTTGCAACCAATGACCTAGATATATTTCTGTAGGCGGCTTCTATTTCTATAGGATTTCCTATAAGATATAGGTGTTTATTTGCAGCGTCTGCATTTACAATGCGCCCTAACTGTTGCAGTGTTGTATTAAAACGGATTTCATCTCCATCTAAGTAAACAATAAATATATTTGGCATAACAGGCAAAGCCATAATTTCTTGAGGATGAGGAGGGGCTAATATTACTTCAAAGCCGGCATCTATTAAAGACTTACTCATAGCTGTTATTAAGAAGCTGTCTGCTTTTTCTGTTATAAATAGTATTGATTTTTCCATAATTATACTTGCTCCTGCAAAATTTTCTGTAGAGAAACACTGTCTCCTGCTCTAACGCATTTTTTTATTTCTTCATAACGCTGTTCTTCTCCGTTAGGAACAGAATAAGCGTTTAACATTTCCATAATGCTATCTATGGCATTAAAGTCATAGCTTTTTGCAAATTCATAAATGGCTCCTAGTGCCTCTTTATACTTGCTTTCTTCTAGCTTAGGTAATTCCTCTGGAGGTCTTATAACTACAGAGGCAAGTTTTTCTTCATAACTGCGGTATAAAGCAAGCAAACTAGGTGTGTGTTCTTTTATTTCTTTTTCATCTTTGTTATCACCACATTGTTCAAGATGAGCAGCCTTATCTGCAAGTTCTTTTGCACCAATCATCCTAGAAGCACTTTTTAGACCATGAACTTGTATCGTATAGTTCTTAAAATCTTTTTCTGCAGCATATTTTTCTATAAGATTTGCTCTATCTTTTATACAAGAGTGGTATTCTCTTATCGCTGTAGCAAGAATTTCTGCATCTCCACAGTTTTGTATGCCTATATTAAAATCTATGCCCCTTACATTTGCAAGTTCTTTACCAGTAGTAGTTACTTTTTCTTCTATGATTGGAGAAGTTGGTAAAGGTGAATTTATTTCTATAATTTTTTCTGTTGGTAAAAAATCATGAATAGTCTTTTCTAGGTGGCGTGGGTCTACTGGTTTTGCAAGATAATCAGAAAAACCTTCTCTTAGGTAAATCTCCCTTGCTCCAGAAATTACGTTTGCAGTTAAAGCGACACATGGAACATTTTTATTGTCTGTATCCATTGCTTTTAACTTATGAAGTGCTTCTATGCCGTCCATAACAGGCATACGGTAGTCTATGAATATTATATCGTATTTATTTTTTTCAACCTTTTTTAGCATTTCTTCGCCACTTAGTGCGGTGTCTACTTGTATACGAGTTGGTTTTAAAAGACCTTCTATAACAACAAGATTCATCTTTGTGTCATCTACTACAAGAATTCTTGCTTCAGGAGCGTGGAAACTTTCTTGATAAGCTACTCTCTGCTCTAAACTGTGGTAGTAGCGGTTTTGAATGTTTCCTATGCGTTCCCACCACACAACGCGCTGCTTTATTGTAAAAGAAAACTCTGAACCCTTGCCATATTCGCTTTTTACTAAAAGTTTAGAATCCATCTTGTTTAAAAGCATTTGCGTTATATTCATTCCAAGCCCTGTACCTTCTACAGTGCGGTTTCTGCTTTCTTCTATGCGCTCAAAGGCTTTAAACAAGTGCGGTAAATCTTCTTTTTTTATGCCTATGCCAGTATCTTTAACTGCTATGGTTAGGTTTATATGAGCATTGTCTATAGGGGTATAAGAAATATCTAGGGTAACAGAGCCTTTATTTGTATATTTTATGGCATTATTTAAAATGTTTATAATGCACTGCTTTATGCGTATTTCATCTCCATATAATAGATGAGGGGTGTCTTCTTGAACATTTGTTTTAAATTCAAGATTTTTCTCTTGGGCTTTTGGACTCATCATGCTTATTATATTAGTGATTGTATATGTAAGTTCATATTCCACAGGTAGTATTTGAACTTTACCTGCTTCTATGCGAGAGAAGTCTAAAATATCATTTATTAGCTTGATTAATGTTTCTCCAGAAGCCTTAATGTCATTGGCGTAGTCTGTTACTTTTTGGTCGTGGCTTTCTCGCAAAATCATTTCGTTTAAGCCCAGAATGGAATTAAGCGGAGTTCGTATTTCATGAGACATATTAGATAAAAATGAACTTTTTGCGTCATTTCGCGCGCGTTCTATTTCTAATTCCTTATCAAATTTCTTTTCGTGGGCTTCTATATAGCGCATTTGATTTGTAAGAGCCATATTGCCTGATATTGAAGCAAGAAAGGTGAATAATATACTTGTCATTACATCAAGCACAAAAATATTTGCTGGCTTAAATATGTAGCTAAATATAAAGACTGCAACTGTCATTACAAGATTGTTGCAGATATTTATTCTCCAGCGGTAGTCTAGTGCCATAAGGGGAAACATAACGCGAAAACCAATTAGTAATATGTATGGCAGGGGCGTTTTTTGAAGTAAATTAATTAAAATGGATTCTATATATATGATTAGATATAGAGTATATAGAACAGGAATGGGGCTTTTTTTTATTTTTTCTTTAAAAAGTTGTGAACAGACAAAAAATATAGTATATATAATGAAGAAAACAATAAATAATCGTCTTACGATTGGAGTAAAATAGTTTAAATGCGGAAAAATAAGTGCTGCTTGTGTGAGTATAAGCAAAACTGCACTTACAATAAAAGTAATAAAATTAAAGTCAGCAAGCATTTTTAGATTAAATTTTCTAATTATTTCTGTCTGAGTGCTAAAAAATATTGCTTCGTTATTGAGTTCTGAATCTTCAAAAATGCTAAGTTTCTTTTTAAGTTCGCTAAAAGACCTCATATTTTTAATAATAACTTATTTTTCATAAAAATCAAGCATAATAAATACATAAGCATGGAAATCACTTTTCAAGGGAGTGCCCTTGAATCCCGTATTTGTAGGGGAGAAAAAACTCTACTTCATAAGCGGTTTTTTCTCCCCTAACACCCCTCTTTTTCAGCAATGCTTAGGGGCTTTGCGCCCCTAAGAACCCCAGATTCACTTATGAAGAATTACATAATTTCAATATTTATGTTACTTTTCACATGATTATTATGACTTGGAAATAAAAAGAACAGTATAAATCAATTTAATATTACTGCAAAAAATTAGAAAAAAAAGAATGACAAAATATAAAAAGATTGTATAATAAATATATATTATGTATAATAGAATAAAATAACTGATGGTGTTACAGAAAGTATGCTGAAATTTTCAAGCAGTCATTTTGAGCGTAGCGAAAAATCTATAAATACTGCGGGTTTCCGCTAACATTGCACAGATTCTTCACTTCGTTCAGAATGACACGCTTAACATAGCATACATTTCGTAACACCTCCAAATAACTTTTAGGAGTGAAGTATGGAACTTAGTGAAAAGAAAGTTGTAAAAGAACGGTTAAAGGTTTTATTTCGCACTTATCGGCACATGACACCCCACATTGAGCGGGAGTTATCAGATTTAGGCATCGTTACTGCACGGCACAAAAATCATATTGTTTTAAAAGTAAATAACAAGGTAGTGTCTTTAGGTTGCACTGTTAGCGATAGCAGAGTAGGAAAGAAAATAGTTTCTTCCATTATGCAGTGCTACGAAGACAACGTTTAAGGCATGAGTTTTTAAGGACTGTGAAGTTTGAAACCGTTTACAATAGCGTGAACGGTTTAGAATAACATAGTCATATTATTTTATTGCTGGAAGAGGGGAGTGGAAAGATAACGCTCTCCTGTGTCTGGCAAAATAACGACTATTGTTTTACCAGTGTTTTCTTCTTTTTGTGCTTCTTTTATGGCTGCCCACAAAGCCGCTCCCGAAGAAATTCCTATTAAAACCCCTTCTGTGCGAGCGATTTCCCTACTTGTAGAAAAAGCGTCCTCATTTGTTACTGTAGTAATGGAGTTATATATTTTTGTGTCTAGCGTGTTAGGAACAAAATTTGCTCCAATCCCCTGTATCTTATGGGAACCGCTCTTTCCTTCAGAAAGCAAGGGGCTAGAAGCGGGTTCTACAGCGATAATTTTTATATTAGGATTTTTGCCTTTTAAGTATTTTCCGCACCCTGTAATAGTGCCTCCAGTACCTATCCCTGCTACAAAAATATCTACATTTCCATCTGTGTCTTGCCAAATTTCAGGACCTGTTGTTTCTATATGTGTTTGAGGATTTACAGGGTTTTCAAACTGTCCTGGAATAAAACTGTGGGGAATGGTAGACGCTAATTCATTTGCTTTTTCTACAGCCCCTTTCATGCCTAAAGTGCCTTCTGTTAGAACTATTTCTGCTCCATAGGCTTTTAGTAAGGAGCGACGCTCTACAGACATTGTTTCTGGCATTGTAAGTATGCAACGTAAACCATAGCTTGCTGCAACACTTGCAAGTCCGATTCCTGTATTGCCACTAGTTGGTTCTATGATTACGCTTTCTGTAGTTATCTTTCCCTCTTTTATTGCATTATCTATCATAGACTTTGCAATGCGGTCTTTTATACTACCTGCGGGATTAAAATATTCCAATTTTGCAAGCACTCTTGCTTTTAACCCTAGCTTTTTTTCTGTATTTGATAGCTCTAATAGCGGTGTATGTCCTATTAAATCCGTTATTTTTTTTGCAATTCTTTCTGCCATAAAAATCCTCCTAAGTAGCGCGACTTTGAATGTAGTTTAACTTTGAGACACTGTATTTGATATGTTATTTTTTGCTTTTTTTACAAGGTCGTTTAAAGTTTTTGTATTTAAATAGTCATTTATAACATTTTTTAGTCCTTCCCACATTTCTATAGTTGGACAATATTCTTTGCGGGCGCAATCATTTATTTCTGTAGATAAACACGCAACAGGAGCTAGGTCTCCTTCTGTAATGCGCAATATTTCTCCTATTGTATATTGTTCTGGGGGCCTAGAAAGTTTATATCCCCCTTGAGGACCTCTGACGCTTTGCAGTAAACCAAATTTACTTAGTAATGATGTTATTTGCTCTAAGTATTTTATGCTTATATCTTGCCTTTTAGAGATGTCTTTTAATGCTATATATTCTGAACCATCATGTAGGGCTAGGTCTATCATAAACCTAAGCGCATAGCGTCCTCTAGTTGAAATCTTCATGTTATATTTCCTACTATGTTGATAAAAATAATATATAATATATTATTGTAATTGTCTAGTTAAAAAGTAATTCACAAATCTTTTATCTAGGTGTATAATTATAATATAGTAAGAACCTTTTTATTAAATGTCATGGAGGATAAAAAGTTTTATGGACGCTGGAAACAAGCCTCACAAAAGAAAATTAGTTGTGTTTTTTATCTTAAGCATAGGTGTAAGTATTGTAGTTTTAAATTCTATATCTAGCACTTGGATAATTCATTCTGTAAAAAATAATGTAAATAAGTTATATACAGGCAATATAGATAGACTTGTTTCAAGTAATTCCACTGTTATAGGCAATAAGATGGAAGGCTATTTAAATAGCTTAAACTATTATGTTTATTCAGATATTGCTCAAACAGAAGATACTGCTGCCATTTCGGAATGGTTAACCCATCAAAACGGTAAAAGAAATCCTGATTTTAATTATATAGTCTATGGCTCTCCAGATTTTTACTGGCATCAAGAAAATGGTTCAGAAGGTAAAACTAATGGTGTTTATTTTATGCAGATAATGACAGGGGGCAAAGATGAATATATTGATGACCCCAAAATGTCTAATTCTACCCATGAAATGAATATTCACGTGGCAAAGGCTGTAAAGAAAAATGGGCGAACAATAGGACTTTTTTCTGGTACTATGCGCACTGACGAAATTGCAGCCTATGTTAATAGCTTAAAAATTGGTTCTTCTGGTTTTGCTTGGGTTATGGATGATGAAGGTAATGTTGTTATGCATAAGAATGCAGATTGGAGCATGACAAAGAATTATCTTACTTCTAAAGAAAAAGAAGACGCGCCTATGATGCCCGCTGCTAAAAAGATTATAGCAGAAAAAACTGGTAGTACATGGGTAGAAAGTGCAGGAAATAGAACTTATTTGTCTTATGCGCCAATTCCTCACACTCAGTGGTTCCTCGTTTATTCACTAGATTCTTCAGACTTAACGACCATTTCTAATTCAATGAGCATGGTATTGGTTTTATCTTCTTTAGTAACAATCGCTTTACTGCTCATAATAAATGGCTTTATTATCTACAAGGCTATAAAACCATTACAAAAGGTAAGCACCTCTATAGAAGAAATTGCAAGTGGTAACGCAGACCTTACTCGTCGCCTAGAAACTCATTCTAATGATGAAATTGGTGCTGTTGTAGAAGGATTTAATAATTTCACTTCTAAATTGCAAAGCATTATACAAGAACTAAAAGATTCTAAGGTAGATTTGCATAATTATGGCAATAAATTAAGTTCTATGGTTCAAGAAAATGCCAATTCACTTTCTCAGATGTTGGCTAGCATGAAAGAAGTGGATGCAGAAGTGAACAATCAGCAGAATAAGGTTGGTAGTACAGTTGATTCTGTAAATCAGATTTCTAATGCAGTAGAAACCTTGCGCTCTTTATTACAAAAACAGATAGAAGGTGTTGAACAAGCCTCCGCTGCCGTTACACAGATGATACAAAGCATAAGCAGTGTTACTTCCTCTATGAATAAGATGGCGGGTGAATTTGATGTATTGCAGGGGAACCTTAACACTGGTATATCTCAGCAGCACGAAGTTAGTATACACATTAAGCAGATTGAAGACCAGTCAAAAATGCTTACAGAAGCTAATAGCGTGATTTCTTCTATTGCAGAGCAGACTAATCTTCTTGCTATGAACGCAGCTATAGAGGCAGCTCATGCTGGAGAGGCAGGAAAGGGCTTTGCCGTTGTTGCTGATGAGATTCGTAAACTTTCAGAAAACTCTGGTACGCAGTCAAAAAATATTGGTATGCAGTTAAAAGATATTTTGGAAGCTATAGAAGGGGCAGTAAGGGCTGCAAGTCAGTCTGATAAGGTTTTTGCTACTGTAGCAGAAAAAATAAAGAACACAGGTTCTATGGTTCATCAAATAGAAATTGCAATGGACGAGCAATCTAGTGGTTCTAAGCAGATTGGAGATGCTTTAAGTTATATGAATGACGCTACAATGCAGGTTCGTTCCGCTTCTGATGAAGTGGATTCTGCTCGTCGCCATATTATAGGAGATGTAGAGAGCTTAAAGACTTCTTCTGATTCTGTGCGTTCTTTAGTTGAGTCTATGAAAGGTAGTGTAAAGCATATAGAAGATGATGACGATGCTTTGTTAAATGTAGCAACTTCTATAAGTGGTTCAATCTACCGTATTGGTAGCCAGATAGACCAGTTCAAAGTGTAGTTTTTTGATTAAGTTTAATTTTAAGGGAAGCACTATTAGTTTTGATTTAGTGCTTCCCTTATTTTTTTGCTAGTCTTTGTTTGTATGTATTAGAAAGGGAAAATATTTTTGAAGATGTTAGAGAATGTATGCCAGATTTTATCTTAACTGCTAGGCTACGCCACAAGAATTCAACAAATGCGAGTCCTCTCGCCTTAGGCTACGCCACAAGAATT
>CAJOPO010000281.1 GCA_905236315.1 uncultured Treponema sp. | reverse complement strand
GTCTACATTATTGCCGACTTTTTATCTTGGCATGGGAGTATATTATGAATACAGTTATTACAAGAAGGCCTCCTCTTAAGGCTTTTATAAAAAAGAATATATCAGGATGGCTCATAATGCTTCCGAGTATAGTACTGTTTGCATTTTTTGTGTGGGAGCCTATCCTTTCGTGCATTCGTATTTCAATGTACTCTGCTCAAGGTATTACATTAAACAAATTTGTTGGATTTAAAAATTATATAAGAGTATTTAAACATCCAGATTTTTTACCAGCGTTGCGAAACACTTTTTCGTATACCTTCTGGTCTTTAGTTATAGGTTTTTTAGTACCTATTGTTTTAGCTCTTTTTATTAGTGAAATAAGAAGAGGAAGAAGTTTATTTAAAGTAGGAATTTACCTGCCAAATATTGTTCCTGGAATGGCTATGGTTTTAATGTTCAGCTTTATTTTTAAACCTGGACAGAACGGTATTCTTAATGTACTTTTAGCAAAAATGGGTGTACCTGCCTGTGCGTGGTTAACCAATCCAAAGCTTACAAAGCCATTAATTGTTATTGCACTTACCTGGAAAGGTGCGGGAGCCACAGCGCTTTTGTACATTGCAGGTTTGCAGGGAATAGATCCAGAGCTTTATGAAGCAGCTATTATAGATGGAGCTGGAATATGGAAGCGTATTCGTTACATTACCTTACCATGTATTTATAATCTGGCACGTACATTATTAATTTTGCAGATTATTGCAGTTTTCCAGATTTTGTACGAACCACTGGTTATGACAAATGGAGGTCCAAATAATGCGTCAATTTCCATAATGCAGCTTATGTACCGCTTTGCCTTTGAAAAATACGATTATCCAAAAGCAAGCGCAATTGCAGTTATTATTTGTGTTATTCTTGCCTTCTTAACAGTGGCGTATAACAAACTTAATAAAAAGAAAGATTTTTAATGGAGCGTAAATATGTCTAAAGAAAACGAATTATACACAGGTGTCATTAAAAAATATGACATGAATAAATTGTTTGTAAAAGAAATATATGCGCTTGTATTTTTACTATGTTCACTTGTTTTAGTGGTTTGCATATTTCCTTTTTTCTGGACAATCCTTTCCAGTTTTAAGTCCATAAAGGAATTTGCAAATGGAGCAAATGTATTTCCAAAAAAGTTTCAGTTTGCAGGATTTTTTAAGACCTGGACATCATTAAACTTCATTAAATACTATTTAAACTCTGGTATTTCTGTTATTGGAAGTGTTGTTTGTGCAGTTATCTTTAACGGACTTTTTGGTTATGTTTTATCAAAAGTACGACCCGCAGGCTCAAAAGTTTTTGAAGTGTTAGTTATGTGGGGGTTATTAATTCCTACAACCACAAGTATTGTTCCACTTTTTATGCATTTATCACAGCTGCATTTAACAGGAACCTTTATACCTTTGTGGCTTTCTATGGGTGCAAATGCTTTTTATGTAGTATTGTTTAAGAATTTCTTTGATTCTTTACCATCTACATATATGGAAGCAGCCCGAATAGACGGTGCAAATAATCTTACAATATTCTTTAAGATTGTATTTCCATTGTCTAAGTCAATAATTATGGTAGTAGCCTTGTATGCAATTACAGCTGCCTGGTCAGATTTCTTACTTCCATTCTTATTGCTCCAGAATACACCACTTGAAACAGTAATGGTTAAGTTGTTCTCTCTTATGCGCGGTGCAAAGATTAACGATGTAGAAATGTTAAGAGCAATAGTATTTGCTATCATTCCACCAATCTTACTGTTCATAATTTTTCAGAAACAGATTACACAGGTTACTATTCAGTCGGGTATTAAAGGTTAAAAAAGAGGATATTTAAAATGGGTAAAATAGCAGACAGATATTTAACAGGAGACGGGTGGCATATAAGGGAAGATGGATATAATGCTGCCCATAATGAAGTTTCTGAATCAATATTTTCACTTGCAAATGAATTTACAGGCGTTCGTGGATTTTTAGAAGAAGATTCAATTGCCCCTTCGTTAAGAGGTGTATATTTTAACGGAATTTACGAATGGGAAAAAACAGAAGGCACTGCTTATAAAGGTATTGTTCAAAAAACACACTTTATGATAAACAGCCCTGACTGGCTTTATACAGAGCTTTATGTAAATGGACAAAAAATTTCTGCAACAGATAAAAATGTTTCTGATTTTACACGCGAGCTGGATATGCAAAATGGTGTT
>CAJOPO010000280.1 GCA_905236315.1 uncultured Treponema sp. | reverse complement strand
CTGCATCACTTGTTGTTGCGCAGCTTTTATTTTTAGATGCAGAAGATCCAGGGAAAGATATTTTCCTTTATATAAATAGTCCAGGTGGAAGTGTATCTGCAGGTTTTGCTATATTTGATACAATTCGCTTTGTAAATGCACCAGTATACACTGTAGGCATGGGGCTTGTAGCTAGTGCAGCAGCACTTATCTTGCTAGCCGCTCCTAAAGAACGCAGATTGGGCTTTCCTCATAGCCATTATCTTATTCACCAGCCTTCTAGCGGAATGAAGGGAGTAGCAACCGACATAGAAATTCACGCCGCCGAGATTGCAAAAACAAAGGCTAAGTTAAATGAAATAATTGCAAACGAAACTGGCACTTCATTAGACAAAGTTGCAAAAGACACAGACCGCGATTATTGGCTAAGCAGTGATGAATCTGTGGAATATGGGCTTATAAGCAGAGTTGTTTCAAAACGCTCTGATTTACAATAGATAGGAATAGTGTATGACTTTTGAACTCTCCGACTCTTTGATAAGCGATATTATTTTTGCAATGGAAAACCAGTCTTCTGATTCTGTTTTAGATGCAAAAGAAATTCGCATAGTATCAGACTTTGAGGAAGATTATGAAGATATATCAAACGCTCCAGACGGAGAGGTATACAGTATTCCTAGATGGACAAGCCATGACGGTTATGAGTTATTAGAAGATTTTACAGATAATTTAAAATCAAATCCTGCTCGTAAAGAATTGCGCAGAGTGCTTGAAAGCGGAAGAGGAGTTTTTAGAAACTTTAAAAATGTTCTAAAAGACTATCCAGAAATAGAAAAACGCTACTTTTTGTATAAAGAAGCTAAAATGAAGCAAAGAGTTCAAGAATGGTATAATGACTTACGTGAGTCATGGGGCTTACAAAAGCTAGAGCTTGCCATAGCTGATACCACAGAAGAAACTGATGAACTTGTTTTAGCGGATTTTTCTTTTTCAGAATATGAAGAAAAAAAAGATAAGGATTGTATATTAAATTCTTCAAAAGAAGCACTTAATGAACTATGCGCTCAGATGAACGACTTATTTATCAATGATAAAAATATAAAACAAGCCGAGCAAGCACTTATCTTTTTACAACAAGAACATTATCATATTTCTGAAAACGCAAATAAGCTGGGTATAGTAAGTCGCTCCATTAGCGATGATTTTGCAGGTTGCTTTTTAGTAGCCATGCACTCTCAATTTATGGGTAAGGTAGCAGTTGTAACAGATTTTTTTGTTATGCAAGAATATAGAGGTTTAGGAGTTGGTACTCAATTACTTTCTAAATCTCTTGATTTATTAAAGCAAAAAGGCGTTGATTGGGTTTTATTTGCAAATGTTGTTTTGCCGCAATTTTTAGAATTCACACTAGAAGATTATGGTTTTAAAAAAACAAATTTTGGATTTGCGGTTAATTTAGAGAAAGTGAATCTTGCAGATAAAATCTAAATTCAATCTAGGAGTTTTTAAATGAGTTATAATAAAGATTTTGTAGTAAACGAAGAACAGATTTCTTCTTTTTTAGTTGATGCAGTAAATGGTGTAGAAAATGCTACAGAGGCAGAACTTCAGTCATTAAATGAAATTAAAAAGATTTTTAAAAAGAATGTTGGTATGTTTCGTAGAGATTATGTAGCTTCTTGGTTAATAAAAAATGCAGTTTTCCATAAACGTTCATTTGATAACTCTCGTTATGAAAAAAGCACTCGTTATGACCGTCATACAAATGTAGAACACACTACAAATCAAGAAAAAAGTAGATATGACCGCACTAATTTCCCCAAGACTGAACATAGCAAAGAAGAACGTCCTCGTGCCCCACGCGCACAAATAGATTCTTCAGTTTCTTCTACCATCTTTGTGGGAATAGGGCGAAACAGAAGGGTCTTTCCACGTGATTTAGTGGGCTTACTTGCAAGTGTTGCAGGACTAGAAAGGGAGCGCATTGGAGATATTCGCGTTTTAGCAAATTATTCTTTTGTTCAGTTATATTCAGAAGATTGCGAAAAAGTAATAAATGCTTTAAATGGCTATGATTATCGTGGAAGAAAGTTAAGCGTAAGCTATTCAAAGCAAAAAATAGAAGACGCAGATAGTGCTAACTATCATACAGAAGATGAAAAAGCAGAGGAAGCAGGAGCAGGAAAAGAAACTTCTTCAACAGAAAGCACCCCTAAAGAGTCTGTTTCTATGGAAACTGTTCCTTCAGAACAAAAGCAAACAAGCACAGCTTCAAGTTTTACAGAAGATAAGCCATATTCAGAAACCACAGATGATGGGCAGGTAAAATCTCATTTTGGAAACGGAGCGGCATATTGAGTTTTGCACTTGGACTGGAACCCATTGCATTACAAACAGGGTGCATAGGAACAAATACTTATATTGTTCCTGTCGCCCCTAATTGCAATAGTATATTTATTGTTGACCCCGCCTCTTGCAAAGAGTGTAGTGATGAAGACGTTATAAACAATTTTCTTAT
>CAJOPO010000279.1 GCA_905236315.1 uncultured Treponema sp. | reverse complement strand
TTGCGAAAGAATCCCTAGTTTTACTAATTGCGCTTTTATTACGTTGTATGCCGTGCTAGAGATAAGCACTAAAGCCTCCTTAAACTCTGTGATTTTGCTTGATGGAATTACAGCCTTGTTTAGATATGGCTTGTTTACTTTGTGTGGGTCATTATCGCAGAAAGCCTTTACACGCTCTTCATATCCTGCTTGTTTTAGGATATTTAGTGTTTCGCTCCCACCAATCCCTGCACCAAAGATAACAATCTCTTTGTAATCTTTTACTTTACTAAGCATTTGTTGCTTTATATCCGCAACCTCTTCATTCCAGCTAAGTAAGTCTTTTAGTTTTTTATTCATAATATCCTCCGTAATTAGAACGATAGAATTTAGTCGATAGTGGATAGTGAGTAGAATGGGGGGGCGTGTCATGTTGAGGATGCCAATCCGAAACATCTATCTCTTAACCTCTATCTACTACCGTCTAAGTTCTAAATTCTAATGTCTAACTTCTGCAATCGCTTGAGCAAATCTCAAATCCTCCATAGTATCTATATCCACACCCTCTATCTTATCCACCTCTTGAATATAAGGCTTAAAGCCAATTCTGCGCGAATGAGTTTTCCACATATCCTTTGAAAAAATAAAGAACGCGCTTGTTTCGGCATAAAGGGGTTCAATTTCCTGTGTAGGACTTCCCTGCACATCATAGTTCAAGGACTTACCCTTATAGTATGCTACAGATTTTAGCTTTTTTGCAGTGAAGGCAGAATCGTATTCCCCGCTAAGAACGTGGTTAAGCGCATTCTCTAACGTTTCCTTCTTTATAAAAGGAGCCGTTGTGCATAAGGCAATGTAAATATCCGCATCCACATCATTTAAAAATGCAGTGTAAGTGTCTTTTGCCTTTATCTCGTTTCCGTCAAGCCACTTTTCCCTCTTTAAGAACTTAGCACCTTCTGGCATGGCTTTTGTTACTTTCTCATCACTACAGTAGACAATCACCTCGTTTATAGCCTTTACTTGCAAAGCTGTGTTTAGAATATGATAGCAAAGTGGCTTTGAGCCTATGGGCTGCAAGTTTTTATGAGGCACGCGCTCGCTGTTTAGTTTTATGGTTGCAAAGGCAACAACTTTCATATTAACTTTCCTCCAACGCCTTTTTTATTATATTTAGATGATTTTTATAGTCCATATCGCCATAAAATAAGGCAGCTGTTCCAAGCACAAAGTTTTCTACGCCCTTTTTGCCAAGCCTTAATATGCGCTCTACGGTACACGCTCCGTCCATTCCTATGGAAAAGTTAAACGTCTTTTTTAAGTCCACAAGTGCGTCTATCTTTCTTTCTGCATAGGGAAGATACATCTGCCCCGCGTGTCCTGGATTTACCCCCATAACAAGTACCCTCTTTACCACATAAAGCAGTTCGTGAACGGAAGCCACAGAAGTACCTGGATTCATTACGATTCCAGATTCCAATCCCATGTCTTGTATTCTTTGTAGCGTTGTAATAGCGTGATACTCTGACTCTGGGTGAATGTAGATAATGTTCACCCCTGCGTCTGCAAAGAGTTTAATATATTCAGAAGGATTTTCTATCATTAGATGAACTTCTGTTTTTAGTTTAGTATGGGAGCAGATGTATTTTATATCTTGCAAGCCCATACCAAAGTTTTGTACAAAATGACCGTCCATTACGTCTAGGTGTAAAATATCCGCCCCACCTTCTTCTAAAAGCTTTATTTCTTCACTGAGGTTTTCATATTTTGCACACATCATTGATGGACATAGATTTATCTTCATTTTCTTTATTCCTATTAATTCCTAAGCTCTAAGTTCTAAACTCTAAGTTCTGACTTCTATCTAATTGTTCAATTCGTTCATACATATTCTGCTTCTTCTTTTCATCTATCTTATAAAACGTGCAGTCTTTCACTACAGGTTGAATTTTCTCATTTACACCATTCATACAGTTATAGCACAAGGTGTTTTCCCATTTCTTTTGCAAATACTTTCTCCTAAAGTCCACAAAGGTTTTATTGTTCCAAGCAGAAACAATGTCTTCCTTATTCAAGTCTGCAATAACACCGTAGTTGTCAAAGTCCTGACAGCAGGTGATAAGATATCCCTCCGCCGTTACGTTTAGCGTATTAAAAAGCTGAGAGCAGGGAAAGGTCATTGTGTATTCGTCATCACCTGCATACATCTTTTCTTCTACTTCACTAATGGAGCCAGCTCTGGCATTTGCATTCATAATCACAACTTCGTCAACGTAGTTTTCAAAGTCCCTCTTTACTATGGGGATTTCGTCAAGAGTTTGCTTTACAGCCACATAGCTAATAAAGAACTTGCAGTCTTTGTGCATCTCTTTCCTTATGCGGTCAAAGTCCTTTACGTTTTGCAAAACTCTTTTGTATGCGTCCACTCCGTGAATGAGCTTGTAGCTTTGCTCTGCACTGTTTACAGAAACCTTTACGCTATCAATGCCTGCTTCCAAAATACTCCTGCTCCTTTTTTCATCTAGATAATAGCCATTAGTATTTGTAAATACATAGCTATACCCTAAGTGTTTTGCATACTTTATATATTCTTCAAAGTGTTGATTTAAAAGAGGCTCTCCTCTCATTGCTAAGCATAACCTCGATACCCCCCCCCAGTGCGCGTCTTTTAACACGTTTAGACATAGGCTGTGGTCGATGTTACCCCTATGACCTATCTGCTTTGCCTGTGGGCAAAATACGCATGAATAGTTGCAAACATTGCAAACGTCTAGCTTTAGCACAGGTGGAAAAGGTGGCATTTCTGATAATGCCGTCTTATCATTCTTTTTGCTTAGTATGGCCTCTTTTAAATTCATTATAGTCTCCTATGTTCAGTCATTGCATACATCACCGTACTAAACGGTGTGTTTAAATATTGCCTAACGTAAAGGCGGTATTCGTTTACAAAACTTTTTACAAGGCGCGGAAGCACTATAAAATCATCTTGCTTGTGATATATGCAGATAGCTAGAACAGGCTTGTATTTTTGTATTAAGCCCTTCATTCCCAATAGGGCTTTTTCTTCTGCACCTTCTATGTCTAGCTTTATCATATCCACTTTCTGATTAATGCAAGTGTCTGCTGCTACCGTATCAATAGAGGCTGTGCCGCTTTTATCTTGCACAATGCAGCTACCGCCAGCCCCGCTTGTAAAAAAGGATAATTTACATGCCTTATCCCAAAGCCCCTTATTAAAAACAGTAACGTTTTTATAGTTCTTATCTTTTATATGATTTTGCAAAAGCGTAGCTGAAGTTTCATCCGCTTCAAAGCAAAATACATTTTCCCAGTTTCCATTCTTCCATTGAATAAATGAATCTAGGGTGTCTCCGTTATATGCCCCTCCATCAATCAAAGTTTTGATAGCGTCTTTGTTGGGAATCACTTCATCATCAAAGTATTCAGGCTTTATATGAGCCACATTTTCAATGTAGCTGCTCTTCCTTGTAAGGCGATAGTTCAAAATGCCTTCAAACACGTCCTTAGACTGCTTATCTGCTAAACTCTCATAAACACTATTGAGTTCATTTAGATTTGCTCTTATAAAGTCAGCCTCAGTTGATGATGT
>CAJOPO010000278.1 GCA_905236315.1 uncultured Treponema sp. | reverse complement strand
AGTTTATACACCAGATAATCTCGCGGATTTTGCTTCTTTTTTAATTCTTTCTCAAATCAAGGCTGACGGTGCTTCTTGTAGTACTGTTTTAGATCCTGCATGTGGGGAAGGAAGTCTCTTGAAATCCTACGCAAAAACTATCGACCCAACAACAGCAAGATTAATAGGTATTGATGTTGATTCTCAGGCTATAGATTACTGCCAACAAAATCTTTCTAACAATTATAAATTTATAAATGATAATTTTCTACTTCCGAGTACAAGACTGAATAACAAGACAGATTCTTATTGGAAAAATAAAATTGGTGCAGCTTCTTTAATTTTTTCAAATCCGCCTTGGTCTAAAGACAGATACTTCAATTCAAAAGATTTGTCAGACGCAGGATTTTCTTTAAAAAGAAATCAATATGATGCTTATGTATTGTTTATAGAGCTTTCATATAAGATTCTTGCAAGTGATGGATATATGTGTTTCATATTACCGGATTCTATTTTTGATACGCAGAATGATTATCTTCGAAAATTTCTGCTCGAAAATATGTCTATAAAAGTTATTGCAAGACTTGGCGAAAAATTGTTTCCGAATGTGAATCGGGCAACAACAATTATTTTATGCAAAAAAACTAAGGATGCCGAGAATCAAGTGTCTTGTTTTCGGTTAGGAACAAATGATAGAAAACTAATCCTCAATGGGTCTGATACACTTGAAAATATATATAATAAAAAAGCTCATAAAGTAAATCAATCAAGATTTTCAAAAAATAATGCTTTTACATTTGACATTGATACGACGATTTCTGATGAAAAATTAATAAATAAATTGAGAAAGAATAACTTTATAGCGGAGAATGCGTTTGCTTTTTCTCGAGGAATTGAAATATCAAAAAATGGACTTGTTACAAAATGTCCTCTTTGTGGATATGAACAGCCGATATTAAAGCATCAAATCGGCTCAACAAAAATCTGTTCGAAATGCAACAAAGAAATAAAGGTAAATAATTCTCGTAAGTTAATTTCTTCAGAGAAAACATCTACAAATAAAAGCATCTATGTAGGAGAGAATTTGCATAGATATGCAATAGATTCTGAAAAATATATAGAAGCAAATGTTAATGACGTGGATTATAAAGAAAAAGTTTTCAAGAATAAAAGACTGCTTCTAATCAGGAAAACTGGATTGGGAATTTATGCCACTGTGAAAGATAATTGTTTGACAACGCAGAGTATATATGTTTTACAACCAAAAGTATCTGATGAAGAACTTTATTATTACCTTGGTCTATTCAATTCTCGACTTATTTATTTCTACTATATAAAAGAATTTGGTGAAAACGAATGGAAATCACATCCGTATCTTACCAAGAGTATAATTTTCTCTTTACCAATAAAGAGGTTTGAATCAAATGAATTAAGTTTATCTATATCTACAAAAGCAAAGACTCTATCTGAGAATTATTCTGCAAGTCTGGATGTAGAACTTGAAAATGAGATATTTAATCTTTATAGCATAAATAAAAACGAAAGAGTAAAAATTATTTCTGAGTTGCAGAAATTACCAAATCTATCGGCTATAAAGCAAATGAAACTGTTGGAGAAATAAGATGTATAGATATATTGGCAATAAAACAAAACTGCTTTCTCCAATTCTTGAAACAGTGCGTAATGTAATAGGTGATGAAGGTACTGTAGCAGATATTATGGCAGGCACAGGACAGGTGTCAAAAGCATTGTTTGAAAATGGTTATTCTGTAATTTCATCTGATATAATGACATATACAAAGTTTCATTTAATAACTGAATTATGTATAAAATCAGAACCAACTTTTTCTAAATTATCTGAAATTAAAAAAAAATCCGATTCTAAATACAAGGATGTAATTGCCTATTTAAATGGATTAGCACCTATGGAAGGATTCTTCTATAAAGAGTATTCACCAGATGGGAAACCTTTTAATGGAAGTGAACCAAGAAAATACTTTACAACAGAAAATGCAAAAAAAATAGATGCCATTCGTGAGACAATCAATAAATGGGTTT
>CAJOPO010000277.1 GCA_905236315.1 uncultured Treponema sp. | reverse complement strand
GTTGTAAGTCGCGCTATTATAGCGACTTACAACTCGCAGGAACCTCGAAAAACTTTCTGAAAGGGAGTTTTTCGAGGTTCCCTATAGGCAAATGGTTATGCTCTTTAGGCTCTTAATTTTGCCCCTTCATAGGCATCATAGAACTTTTGAACAACGTCTTGTGTTGCAAGATGTGTTGAGCAAGCACTTGCGCTACCTGTGCATAGCCCCATGGTCAAAGCGTCTTTATAGGAAGAGGTTTTTGCAAATCCTGCAATAAAGCCTGCTACCATAGAATCTCCTGCTCCTACAGAATTTACAAGTTTACCTTCTGGCGCACTACCTTCATACACTTTGCCGTCTGCAGCTGCAAGGAGTGCTCCCTGACTTGCCATAGAAACAAGAACGTTTTGCGCTCCCATTTCTTTAAACTTTAGTGCATAGGGAACTACATCATCTTTTGTTTTTAATGTAACACCAAATATTTCCCCTAATTCGTGATTATTTGGTTTAACCATAAATGGCTTGTAGGGAAGAGATTTTTTTAGTAAATCCCTTGTTGCATCTACTACAAAACGTACTCCCTTGTTCTGCAAGCGTTCCATTATATCGCTATACAGTGTTTCTGGTAGTGTAGAAGGAATACTACCTGCAAGCACTAGGGTATCGTCTTCTTTTAATGTGTCTAACTTATCATATAGGGATTGAATGTCATCTTGTGAAATAAAAGGTCCCTGTCCGTTTATCTCTGTTTCTTTGTCTGAACGCAGTTTTACGTTTATGCGAGAAAGTCCTTCTTTTAGGTGGATAAAGTCCGTCTTTACCCCTTTTGCTGTAAGCATGTTTTCAATCTCTGTTCCTGTAAAGCCTGCAACAAAGCCTAATGAACGATTTTCTACGCCTAAGTTTTGTAATACAATAGAAACATTTATGCCTTTTCCACCTGCATTTATAACTTCGCTTGTAGTTCTGTTTACAATGCCTGTAGTAAAATGTTCTACATCTACTATATAGTCTAGCGAAGGATTTACTGTAACTGTATAAATCATATCTAGCTTCTCCTTTTAAAGTTCTATTACGTTTTTATATTGGCGATAAGCACTTTCGCCTAAATTAGCAGTTATTATTGTAGCGTCCGTAAAAGTGGCGAAGGTAACACAAGAAATCTGTGAAAACTTACTTGAATCGCTTACTATATATTTTTGCCTTGTATGAGCCATTGATACTTCTTTTACAAGGGCTTCTTTTATATCTGGTGTGCTAAAGCCTGTCTGCGGATTTATGCCGTTTGTACCCCAGAAACCCTTTGTAAAATGATATTTACTCAATGATTGCAAGGCTTCTTCTCCAATTACAGATTCTGTAGGTAATTTTATTTCTCCCCCAAGTATATACGTGAGAAAACCATGTTCGGACAACTTTCGTGCATGAGAAAACCCATTTGTAACAAATACTGCGTTATGGCAGGTTATAAAATCTATTATCAATTCTGTTGTAGTTCCTGCGTCTATGTATACAAAATCTTCTGCTTCTATTAACGAAGCGGCATATTTTGCAATGCGCTGCTTATCTTCTCTGTGATATTCTTTGCGCTTTGTTACAGAATCATCTTTCGTTGCAAATGTTATATTCCGTGCTATAGCTCCACCGTGAACTTTTGTAAGTAAACCTTGTGCATCTAATTCTGCTAAGTCTCTACGAATTGTAGATTCTGAGATAGATAGTTCTTCTGTTAGCTGTTGCACTGTAACACTATTCTTTTTTGTCACTATATCAAGTATACGCTGTTGTCGTTCTTCAGAAAGCATTTTCTATCCTCTATGATTAAAGTATACATCACTTTTATTCAAAGTCAATCAAAATCTTTCAAAAATTATACTTTTTTTGAAAGATTTTGATTAGTTAAGAGGATGATAGAGTTCAGAGCTTAGACTGTAGAACTTAGAGATTTAAGTATGCCCTTTTTTTTAATATCCTTTGCATTATGCCTTAGTTATCAAGTGTATTGACATTGTGCAGGGGGGTATACTTCTAGGCAATATGAAGAACAAAACCGTAAAGTATATCTTGCTATTTTTCTTTTCCTTAATAGTTTCCATTTTATTGCTCCATATTGCGCACGGACTAAAGCAAAAATGTGCAGTTTTATTATTAGAACTATTCTTTATTTGCACTCTTTTTATCTTTTACTTTCATTTGCAGAAAGACATAAAAAACAGCTTTTATTTACATAATTTTTTACTAAATAGAAACATCTTTATAGTTTCTTTCCTCGTTGCCCTATTGTGTCTTCTTATTTCTTATCCAGGAAACCTTTATAGCGACTCTTATGGAAGGATAAGCATGGCAATGAGCTTAAAAGACATTGTGGCTAATGCTCTAAGAGGTACCTCTCACACCATTTATTCATGGAACACAGTAACTCCTTGCTATTTTATGGCGTTTTTTTATTATTTAACAGGAAATATTGCTTCTTACACATTTGCACAATCATTTTTTTCTTTTATACGACGCTGCTTAAAAGGTTGGTGCCAAAATATAAATTCCTTACATACTTTTTATACATTACAAATCCCATTTTCTTTTGTGTGAGCATTTACTATGAAACAGGGATTGGCGTAGTTATAGACCTTGTAAGCCTCATTCTACTTCTAAACATTGATATAAAAAAACTAAACCTAGTTGATAAAGTCCTTAGCTTTATTTTGCTTTCATTAGCAAGTTTTGTTTCTTTTGGATATAGGGCAAACACCTTTACCATACTCCCTGCCTTGATAGTAATTGTGCTCATAAGGCAAAAAGCTAAAGTTCAAAGATTACTCAGCATAGCTTCCTTTTTTGTTGGTTTAGGCTTAGTTGTATTAATCCCCAAGTTGCTGCATATAAATACCATGTCTTCTGTATCTCTTAGTTTTATTTGGGAGATGGGACACAATATTGCAAATATGCCTTCTCAAAAGCAATCAGATTACATTGAGGGAACCTCTAAAAATTGCAATTTTTAGAGGTAACTTTGAAAATGCGATGTTTTAATTCCTGCTATTACCAGGAATTAAAACTCGT
>CAJOPO010000276.1 GCA_905236315.1 uncultured Treponema sp. | reverse complement strand
TAAGTCGCTATAATAGCGCGACTTACAACATCGCATTTTCAAAGTTGCCTCTAAAAACTGAAGTTTTTAGAGGCTCCCTTAAATCATTATTCGGAAAGTATAGAACTTAAATCTTGCATAAGACGCTGTGCTATATATTCAGAAAGATAAAACGGCGTTTGGGCAACATTACAAGTGCAAAGACGCTGATTTTCTTCATCATCTTTAGGATAAAAACTTATACTATAGTTTGTTCCGTTGCATACAAAACTCACAGTCATTTCTGCTTCTTGGGGTACAGGAGTTCCTTCGCTGCACCACTCAGAAGCAGAAAGATTTGCAAGTGAAGATGTCCAAGTTTGAACATTTTTTATATTTACATCCCCCTTGCCCTCTACTTCCCCTACAAAAATCCAATTTGCTTGTGGTACAGTTATACTTTCAGAGCCATCTTCAGAGCTATCTGCCTTCTGCTCATTCTCTTCTTTTTGAATAGAAAAATTATTAGAACCGTTTTGTGAACTTACACTTATAGAAGTAATACCTTCTGCAGAAAGGGAATATATTCCTTTTGCGCGGAGACTTTCTTGTGTGCAGGTAAAGGTTGTGTGTAGTGAACCATTTACAAGGCAAACTACATTCTTTCCATCTACTTGGGCATAACACTGGCTACCTGTAGAAGTATTTTTCCCAATCGTTATGGTTCTAAGCACTTGACCATTTTTTTGAGCCTTTACTACTATTTTGTTATTTATCTCAAGACCATAACGCTGCTCATCATTATTAACATTTGCCGTAATAGTGCCTAAGACCTTTATTGATTTTAGAGCATCTACCATTGCACTCGCAGTGCTTTCATCTGCCTTATATTTCCCTATGTGCCAGTCTTTCCCCTCTAAAGAAAGAGTAAGCACATTACTACTAGCTCCCTGTTCAATAACTATGCTATCTATATCTTCTGTTAAACTTAATGTCTTTACCTTACTTTTTCCTGTAAAAGTAAGTTGTAAAATATATATAATTGCAAGAACTGCAATGGCTGATAAAAGTATTATTTTTCTTTTCATTTTAGTTCCCTCGTACTATTTGGGTTATACTGCATACGGATTAATGTTCTTCTACGGCGGCGTAAGAATATAACTACAAGACCTATAATAGCAACTATAAACGCAAGACCAAATTCATTAAAATACTGTGTTAATAAAACTATAGCTCCTTGTGTTGTATGTAAACCACTTAGAGAAAGACCTTTTGTTCTCATAGGACACAACTCTTCATTGCCATTCATATAATCAACTGCATTTTGCAAGAAGTATGCAATGGGTTGGCTGCCTTCTTCATCTATAAGAGCCGCTGTTGTTATATAAGACGTAGAAGCAACAAATATTCTGCCCTTTTGGGTAGATTTTTCTAAATGTTGATTATTCACATCTAATACATTTTCACTGTTGCCACTTTCATTAGATTGACTTTCTTTTTTAGGTGCGTCAAAGGCACTAGTAAATAGTCCCTCCACTATAACCGCTACATCTTCGCTCTTTTCTGTAGAACGGTCATCTGGTACAGACATTAGAGGACTAAGCATTATATTTTCACTCATAGTCCAAGATTTATCTGATGTAGAAACTAAAACAGAAGTATTTAAGTCTTTATTAGACTTAGCCCCACTTACATCAAGAACTCCAGGCTGATAAAAATACAAATAGCCTAAATTCTGGGTAATAGGATGCTTTTGATTTATGCTTTTTTGCATAATTCTAGGCAAATAATAATAATTTAATATGCGAGTAGTGCCATATTGTTGCGCTTGATGAACATAGCAGTTTTCATCTAATACATAAGAGGGCTTACATTCTATGCCATACTTTAAAAGCATATCTTCTAATCCTGTTTTTATAGGAATATACTCTGGCATAGAAAAATAAGACTGACCAGATGTATCTTCTTGCACATCAAAGGGGTCTAGGAATAATATTAGAGAACCACCTTTTAGCAAAAACTGGTCTATCTTATACAATTCCGCTTCTGAAAAGGCTTCTTTAGGACCGTTTATCATTACAGTTTGCACCCCTACAGGAATATCTTCTTTTTCTAAGTCCACATTTTGAAGCGTATAGCGGCTAGAAAGCAAGCCTGCAAAGTTTGCACAGCCCTTTTGTGCATCAGAAGAATCTAGCTCTCCATGACCTGTAATATATGCAACTATACTAGTATTTGAAACTAAACTTAAAACGCTTTTTTCTATTGAATCTTGTAAAGAATCTAAGCCATCCACCTCATAGCCAAAGAAGCCACTAACCACTTGTAAAGGCACTGTTCTAAAGCTATCTTCATATTCAATAACTAAGCCTAAAGCCCCTTCCTCTTCTTCTCCAGAGCGTTCTTTCCAAGATATTGTTTGAATACCATATCTTTTTCCTAATGCTTGTGCTTCTTCTGTATTAGGATTTTGAACATTATAAGAAAGACGACCTTGAAACTTCTTATTTGCTTTTTCAAATGCAGAATTAACTTCGTCCTTTACTTTATCAAAGCCCATAATGCCAAATCTTGAAAATGCTTCACTGCTATAAAGGGTTACATTTACCTTAGACTTTAATCCAGAAAGAGCATTTGTATTAGAGATTAATGAAGATATAGCATTTGTTATTTTATATTCAAGACCATCGCTTACAGTTATGCCATCTATTACTTGTATTTGGTCAGAATATGTTAGAGCCATACCCATAAAAACAGACTTTAGCCCCACTTCATTATTTTTTACTTCTTGTATTTGCGCTTGATTTAAGCCATAGTTACGAGCCATAGTCTGATTTTCCGCTCGTTCCATATCATATAATTCATAATTAAAGTTTTTATTACCCACTGTTTTATATTCAGAAAGAATATCTTGCACATATTGATATACACTAGAATATGGAGCAGGCAGATTGCTAGAAAAGAATACTTTTACGCTTAGAGGCTCTTCTAGATTTTTTACTACTCTCTTACTTGCACTAGAAAGTGAATAAGAGCGAGCCTTTGTTAAATCCCAGCGAATAAAAGCCCTTTGTGCTACAAGATTTAACAAGACTACAGCAATAATAAAAAGCCACACATCCCAGATAGGATTTTTTAAGAAATTAATAAACTTATTTTTTACAGACATTTTCTTTAGCCTTTTCTTGAATTGTTAATTGTATTAATTGTAAGTACCAAAAATATAGCAATTAGAGAGATAAAGTATAAAACATCTCTTGTGTCTATTATGCCCCTTGAAATTGAATCAAAATGACTATCAGCACTTATAAAAGAAATAATTGCCGCTATCTGCGCTGGCATAATCACCGCAAATGAACTTATTAAAGTAAGAAATATGCAGAGAGCAAAAGCTATAAAGAAAGCAACTATTTGATTTTTTGTACAAGAACTTGCAAAAATCCCTATGGCAGTAAATGCAGCGGCTAAAAGTATAGCTCCCGCATAACTACCAATAATTGGGCCTACGTCTGGAGTACCAAACATATAGCAAACTATTACGTAGCTAAGTGAAGGAACTAAAAGAACTACGGAAGAGATTAAAGCGGCTCTGTATTTGCCAAGTACAATATCTGTAACAGTAACAGGCAAAGTGAGCAAGGTTTCCATACTGCCTACACGTTGTTCTTCGCTAAAGAGGCGCATTGTTAGTGCTGGAATAAAAAAGCTAAACATTATAGGTAGCATATTAAAGAAAGCTCTAAGTTCAGCTCTTCCTGCTATAAAGAATGTAGAAAAAAAGGTAAATCCAGAGAATAGTAAAAATAACACACAAACTATGTACGCTACAGGGCTTGTAAAATAAGCATTTAGTTCCCTTTTCATAATAACATTTCTTACATTAACCGCCTTTGTGTTCGAAGCAGACTGCATAATTATTCACCTCCTGTAGTTAAAGAACGGAATACGTCTTCAAGACTATTTTTATGCAATTCTAATGTATATAAATCCCAATTATGCGTTACAGAAATAGAAGCAACTTGCGGTCGCACCTCTGCCCCCTTTTCTAAAGAAAGCACTGCTTTTATATGATTTCCTTCTTCTTTTGCAGAGCAGTCTTTTATTCCAGGTAAAGACTTCATTACCTTGCAAACTTCTGTAGCTTGTGCGTTTCCTAATTCTAATTCAACAGAGCCTTCTCCACCAAAACGCTCTCTTAGTTCGTCTGTGGGGCTATCAGCAACTTTCTTGCCACCAGAGATTATAATAACACGGCCACAAATCATTTCCACTTCGCTTAAAATATGGGTAGAAATAATGACAGTGCGTGTTTCCCCTATTTTTTTTATTAAATCTCTTACTTCACCCACTTGGTTAGGGTCAAGCCCACCTGTAGGTTCATCTAAAATAAGGATTTCTGGGTCGCCCATTAGGGCATGGGCTAATCCTACACGCTGCCTGTTGCCACGAGAAAGTTCTCCTATGTTTTTGTGCATTACTTCTTTTAATCCACAAGTTTCTGCTAGTAAGGGCACTTTTTGCTTGGGGTCAATGCCTTCCATTTGGGCAATGTATTCAAGATAATCTGCCACAATCATATCTGAATATAAGGGGGCTGATTCAGGCATATAGCCTATTTTCTTTTTTGTTTCTACAGGATTTTTTGTTACATCTAAGCCATCTACAAGTATGACCCCAGAAGATGGCTCTAAAAAACCTGTTATCATACGCATGGTTGTAGTTTTTCCCGCTCCATTAGGACCTAAAAGCCCCACAATTTCGCCAGTTTGTATTGAAAAACTTATTCCGTCTACAGCCTTGAACGAACCAAATAATCTAGAAACATTATTTACTTCTATCATTTTTTTCTCTAATCATTGTAGTATACTTTGTGGGTAGTGCTAGAATACTTTTCGCCCCACCCTTGATTTTATATATTATAAAATATATCGCTTTTATACCACATATTTATAGAAAAAAACTATTTTAATTTATTGTTATAACCCGCCCTCTCTCTAAACTCTAAACACTGCCAAGGGGGAAGGGACTGACATATACACATCAGTCCCTATGACGTGTACATGTCGGTGGCACTGACGTATACACGTCGGTCGCTTTCCCCTGGGGTAGATGATAGAGTTTAGAACTTAGAATTTAGGGAACCTCGAAAAACTCCCTTTCAGAAAGTTTTTCGAGGTTCCTGCGAGTTGTAAGTCGCTATAATAGCG
>CAJOPO010000275.1 GCA_905236315.1 uncultured Treponema sp. | reverse complement strand
TTCTGCTTTAGACTCCTCCCCCCGTGCTGTTATAACAAACGAGCAAGGCATTACCCGCCCAATTCCTGTTACACCCATAAGAAGAGCGCGTGGACCATATTCTGTTTCTACAGAACTACTTACAGCCTATGCAGATAATCCTTATTGGATTATAGATGAAGAAACAGAGGCTGCGGCAGAAAACTTAAAGAATACTCTTGCAGAGTTTAAAATACAGGCAAAGGTGATAGGCATAAAAAAAGGACCTGTTGTTACAATGTTTGAACTCTTACCTGCTCAAGGCATAAAACTAAACAAGATACAAGCCTTGCAGGATAACATAGCCTTACGCCTTGCCGCTAAATCTGTTCGCATTATCGCTCCTATTCCAGGAAAGCAGGCTGTAGGTATAGAAGTGCCAAACAAGAGCCGTGCCATTATCTCTATAAGAGAGTGCTTGGAGCAAGACAGACCCGAATGGTCAAAGATGGGAGTTCCTGTTGTATTAGGAAAAGACATACAGGGCGAGGCTCAGATTATGGACCTTGTAAAAACACCTCACTTGCTTATAGCGGGTGCTACGGGGGCTGGTAAATCTGTATGTGTAAATAGTATGATTTTGAGCATCTTATACAAGAGAAGCCCAAATCAAGTAAAGTTAATACTAATAGACCCAAAGATTGTAGAACTAAAACTCTATAACGATATTCCTCATCTGCTTACCCCTGTTATAACAGAACCAAAAAAGGCTATGCAGGCTTTGCAATATTGTTTGTGCGAAATGGAACGTAGGTACGCCTTGCTAGACGGAATGGGCGTTAGAGAAATCACTTCTTATAACAAAAAAATAGAAGACCGCCATATTGCTACAGAAAAATTGCCTTACTTAATTGTAATAATAGACGAGTTTGCAGACCTTATGGCAACTACAGGTAAACAGCTAGAAGGCGTTGTTGCCCGTCTTGCTGCTATGAGCCGTGCTGTAGGCATACACTTAGTCCTTGCAACGCAAAGACCTTCTGTAGACGTAATCACAGGCTTAATAAAAGCAAATATTCCTAGCCGCATTGCCTTTATGGTAGCAAGTAAGACAGATAGCCGCATTATCCTAGACCAAATGGGTGCGGAAAAACTTCTTGGCAAGGGGGATATGCTATATGTTAGTGCTACAAATCCCTTCCCCACGCGCATACAGGGAACCTTTGTAAGCGACCAAGAAGTAGAAAATGTAGTAACCTCTGTAAAGACATGGGGCGAGCCTGAGTACATAGATGACGAAATCTTTGTTGATGATGAAGATGAAGATAATAATGATTTGTCTTTAGTTAGCCCAGAAGGCGAAGACCCACTATACGACAAGGCTTTGGATATAGTGGTTCAAGCGGGAAAAGCGAGTGCAAGCTACATTCAGCGCAAGCTAAAGATTGGCTATAATAGGGCTGCTCGCCTTGTTGAAGAAATGGAAGAGAGGGGAATTGTAGGCCCTGCAAACGGCTCTAAACCTAGAGAAATAATCCACATGCCCTAAAGTATAATTACAGGAGTTTTTAATGAAAAATATCTTTAATAAGCGCGTTGCAATCTTTTGTGTGTTTGCACTAGGCATTGAGATAGCTTGGGCTGGGGGTAAAAAAGACACTGTGCAAGAAACCCCTCAGGTAGCAGAAAATGCCGTTGTTACTACAATTCCTACAGAAGAGACTGTGCAAGAAGTTCAGACTCAGCCTGACATTACTAGCCCCAATAGCCCCAAAAAGAAGGGTGAGTACAAAAAAGATATGCCAGAAGGCGAACCTGTAGAGTTTCATGAAGTATGGGGCTATGTTATGTCAGAAAGGGAATATCAGTTTTCTAATGATATGCCTGTTACAGACTTGTGCTACTTTAGTGCTGATGTAAACAGCTATGGAGAGATAAACTATATTCCTAATCCCAAAAAGTTTAGCGGATATAAGGGCAGAATACATCTTGTTGTAACATGTACGGGGCGGGCTTTAACCCACATGGTTTTAGAGCCTAGCTTTGGTGTAAGAAAAAAGATTGTAAATACTATAGTAGAAGCCTCTAAGCAATATGACGGCATACAGATAGATTTTGAAAACGTGCCTGCTCGTGATTCAAAGAATTTCCGCACGTTTTTGTCAGAAATCCGAGAGCGCATGGATAAAGAGAAATGGTTTTCTGTTGCCCTTGCTGCTAGGGTGCGCACTTTGTCTGATGATATTTATCCCTATGCAGAAATAGTTCCCCTTGTTGATAGGGTAATTATAATGGCTTATGATGAACACTGGTCTGGAAGCAAGCCTGGCTCTGTGGCTAGTATGGATTGGTGCGAGCGTGTAGTGGACTACTGCCAGACGGTTATTCCTAAGAAAAAACTTGTTATGGGCTTACCTTTTTACGGCCGCACTTGGCAAGATGAATCCTATGGTACCGCTTGGGTATATAAAAGCATAAACCGCATTTTAAATGAAAACGGCATAGAGTCTGTGGAGCGTGATAAGGGTGTGCCTTATTTTTCTACAGAAATACCTGTAAAAGTAACGGGCTACTTTGAAGATACATATTCTTTAGTTACTCGCTGTAGGCTTTATAGCGGTAAGGGGGTGGACAGAATCGCTTTCTGGCGCATAGGTCAGGAGGATACAGATTTTTGGTCCTGGCTAAAGCTAAATTAAATCTTGCAGTGGGCAAGGGGCAATTATTGTTATTGATGAGAAAAAATCAACAGTAGAAAAGAAATCTTGCAGAGGTCTTGCCTCTGAATATGCAAATCTCGCTCTTATTGAGCAAGAGCATGTTGTTGCCGAACAAGCATTTTCTGGAGCCATATTTTAGCCCCATTCATTCATTCCTCCCTCCCTCCTCACTTCTCATTCCTATACTCTATTGTCTAAATTCTAATCTTAGTGGTATACTATAGGGAACCTCGAAAAACTCCCTTTCAGAAAGTTTTTCGAGGTTCCTGCGAGTTGCAAGTCGCTATAATAGCGCGCCTTACA
>CAJOPO010000274.1 GCA_905236315.1 uncultured Treponema sp. | reverse complement strand
GTAAGTCGCTATAATAGCGCGACTTACAACATCGCATTTTCAAAGTTGCCTCTAAAAACTGAAGTTTTTAGAGGCTCCCTTAATTCATTCAAAACCTTCTTTTTGTCTTTTGTCCACATAGGCGCAATTAAAGTATTTTTTGCTGGGTCGCCTGTTAAACGATGAATTACGCAGTTTTTAGGCAATATGTTAAGAGCGTTTTTTAATATCCTAAAATATTCTTCCTTTTCTAAAGCTCTATATTTCCCTTTCTCGTACAGGTTTGCAAGAGCCGTGCCTTGTACTACATATAAAACTGTAATTTTTACTCCCCAAAATGCAGATTGCTCATTACATTTTTTTACAAATCTCACTGTTTCTAGCATATCATGTTCTGTTTCATAAGGAAGTCCAAATATAATATGCGTAACAATGTGAATGTTTGGGTTAATAGCCCTTATTTTATTTATAGCGTCTATGTAATCTTCATTTGTGCAGCAGCGATTAATATATTGGGCTGTATCTTGATTGCTAGTTTGAAGCCCTAGTTCTATTTGAACAAACTTTGTCTTTGCTATATTTTGAATGACGCTTAATATTTCAATATTTAGGCAATCAGGGCGAGTGGCTAATGCAAGTCCTTCAATACCTTCTTGCTCTAGAGCTTGTGTGTATCTTGCTTTAAGCAAACTAGGCTCTCCATAGGTTGCTGTAAAGTTTTGAAAGTATGCAATATAAATGCCTTTTTTTGTTTTTCCTCTTCCCTGTAATTTGCTATTAACCTTTTGCTTTGCTTGTTCAACTTGCTCAGGAATTGAAAAAAGGGTTGAACTTGCAAAATCTCCACTCCCCCTTTCTGAACAAAATATGCACCCGCCTCTTCCCTTTGTGCCATCCCTATTAGGACAGGTGCAGCCGCTATCTAGCGAAATCTTATATGCCTTAGAGCCGAATATTTTTTTGTAAAAGTCAGAGAGCATAATCATAAAAGATATATCGACAACTTTTTGTAAATAAGCTATGCTAAAATGTATGGAACAATATAAGAAAGATTTTATAGATTTTATGGTAGAATGTAAGGCGTTGAAATTTGGCTCTTTTGTGTTAAAAAGCGGACGCACTTCTCCTTTTTTTATGAATGCAGGAGCCTATACTACAGGTAGCCAACTTGCACGACTTGGCGAATTCTATGCGCAGGCAATACATAATTCCTTTGGTGATGACTTTGATGTTTTATTTGGACCTGCTTATAAGGGAATCCCATTAAGTGTTGCTACAGTAATAGCATATAGCAAACTTTACAACAAAGAATTACGCTACTGCTCTAATCGTAAAGAAGAAAAAGACCATGGAGCAGATAAGGGGCAACTCTTGGGTAGTCCCATAAAAGATGGGGACAGGCTTGTTATCATAGAAGATGTTACTACTAGTGGAAAATCCATAGACGAAACTGTTCCCATTATAAAAGCACAAGGAAGCACAGCATCTTCTATAACGATATTAGGAGAGATGGTTAGCCTTGACCGCAGAGAAAAAGCTGTTTCTACATCTCCTATTAGTGCTTTAGAGAGCATTACAGAGCGTTATGGCTTTATGGCAAAGGCAATAGTAACAATGGACGAAGTTATATCATATCTTTATAAATCTGACGGCACAGGATTAATTTCTTCTGGCGTAAAAAAAGAATTGGATTTATATTATGAGCAATGGGGAGCTAAATGAAAAATCAAAAGAGGATTTTTATTCATGCGGTGGAAACAGCAATTCTTACTATTGCTTTATTATGTTTTGCGTCATGCAAAAAAAATAATATAGAAGGCAAGCAAGATAAGATTGACGCTAATATTCCCCAGCGCATTGTTTCTCTTTCTCCATCTGGTACAGAAATATTATATGCCATAGGTGCTAAAAATCAGCTAGTGGCACGTACAAATTTTTGTAATTGGCCTCCAGAGGTAAAAGAAAAACCTAGTGTAGGAGGCTTTTCTGCTGAATCCATAAATATAGAAACCTTGCTCTCTTATAAACCAGATTTCGTATATGGCACGCTAGGAATACATGATTCTTTAGTGCCTGTATTAAAAGATAACGGAATTGAAATTCATTTATCAGATGCAAAAAATATACTTGATATTACAGGTGAGATACGGTATATGGGAAGACTCACTGGTCATGAAGATGAATGTAGGCAGGTAGTGGATAATATAAATTATACCTTTGAACAGGTGAGAGACTTGATTTCTTCTGATACTAAAAAGGTAAAAGTTTATTATGAAGTATGGCAAGAACCCTTTATGAGTGTAGGCTCTCAATCATATATAAACAGCATTATTCAATGTGCAGGGGGAGAAAATATATTTGAAGATATAGATTCAGAATATCCCCTTATAAGCGAAGAAGCCGTTATTGCTCGCTCCCCGCAAGTAATAATTATCCCTTCTATGAATAGTCAAACTATAGAGAATATACAAAAACGAAATGGGTGGCAAAATATTGAAGCGGTAAAAAATGGAAAAATATATTTTGTTGATGCAGATATAATGACTCGTCCTTCTCCTCGTATTACTTACGCGCTTGTAAATATTGCAAGTATTATTCATCCAGAAATTGATTTTTCACATCTTGTTGATTTAAATAATGAAAATCAAAATTAATATTTTATTTTTTTTGCTTATATTGTGCATTTTACTTTCTTTGCTCATAGGAGCGCAATCTATTTCTTTACGAGAAGCGTTAAAAAATGCAGATTCATTTTCTAGGACAATATTTATAAACCTGCGTCTGCCTCGCACAATTCTTGTATTTACAGCAGGGGCTATGCTTGCAGGAAGTGGGGGTGTCTTTCAACAGTTTTTTCGTAATCCCCTTTCTGACCCAGGAATTATTGGTGTGTCTTCTGGGGCTGCTTTAGGAGCTGTAATAGCTTCTTTCGTAAAGATAAATTTAAACATTGGCTCCTTCTTTGGCGCAATATTCTCTGGTTTACTGATTACATTTTTTGCAGGAAGAAAAACACTTTCTAACCAATTTTCTAGTTCTGCATTATTGCTATGCGGAACAGCCTTTGGCTCTTTGTATTCTTCTTGTGTAGCGATAATACTTTCTATGCAAGAAGCAAAAATGCGCTCTATATATATGTGGATGCTAGGAAGCTTTAGCGGAAGAACATGGAATGATGTTTTTATAATAGTACCCACTTCAATAGTTGCTAGCATTTTTTTATTTTTATGCGCAAGACCTTTAGATGTGTTAAATGGGGGCGAAGTAAGCGCAGAGGCTCTAGGTGTAAATATTCCACTGCTTAGGGCTTCGGTAATTGCTTCATGCTCTCTTGCTGTAAGTGCTGCTGTGTGTGCAGGGGGAACCATAGGCTTTGTGGGCTTAGCAGCTCCTCATATAGCGCGAAAAATCTATGGCGCAAAAACTTTTAGCTTACTAGCCTTTAGTATGATGATAGGCTCAATTCTTTTGCTTCTTGCAGATACTTTAAGTCGCGTAGTGATTGCTCCTGCTGAATTACCAGTTGGTACAATAACGACTTTGTGTGGTGCTCCATTTTTTATTTGGCTTTTAAATACAAAAAAGGACTAGATATGGAATTGGAGGCTTTAAATTTATTCGCATATCGTAATACTAAATTAATATGGAAAAATGTTAATATTAAGATTAAAAATGGGGAGTTAGTCTGCCTAGTAGGCCCTAATGGTATAGGAAAGACAACACTTTTAACTGTACTTGCGGGATTAAAAAACACAGGTATACGAACAGTAGGTGATATTTTTTTAGATAAACAACCTTTAAGCTCATTTACAAGAAAAGAATGTGCAAAGAGTATTGCTATCCTTTTACAAAATGAAAATTTTATATGGAATTATGAGGTGCAGGATATAGTTCTTGCAGGTCGTTATGCTTATGCAAATGCTTATTACACAAAAGAAGATTACGCAATAGTAAAAAAAATCATGGCTGATGTGGGAATACAAAATTTTGCACAAAGAAAGATACATTCTCTTTCTGGGGGAGAGCTTCAAAAAGTTCGCATTGCTCGCTCTCTTGCACAAGGGGCTAGTATATTGCTTTTAGATGAAGTTTTTGCAAATCTTGATTTTGGCTATCAAAATGACTTAGTTAATCTTTTGCTAAACCTTGCTCATAATGAAAACAAGGCTATTTTGCTTAGCATTCATGACGTAAATATGGCTGCGCGATTTGCAGACAAAATTGCACTTTTAGGAGAAGATGGTCTGATTATAGGAAAGGCTAAGGAAGTTATAGTTCCTGAGGTTTTGCAGAAGGTATACAATACTCCACTTTATGCTTTTGAGCATCCTGTATATCACTGCCCTCAAGTTTGTACGTAGAGTATTCTGCAACCTAGTGGTTTATTCCCGAAAGAAAATCAAAAGGATGGAGGACATGTTCTAATGCCCTCTATCCTCTTTATGTGATGTTGTACCACAATGGGCAGTCTAAACTTGTTAGAATGTTTGTGCCATCACGATACTTTTTTTACTAATAGGTGGATTTCTGAACAGAAATGACTTTTGTCAATGATAAGTTGCATATCATCT
>CAJOPO010000273.1 GCA_905236315.1 uncultured Treponema sp. | reverse complement strand
GTTGCCTCTAAAAACTGAAGTTTTTAGAGGCTCCCTTAAGAAAATATTAAAAGTTTTTTTACACTTTTTTTTTAGCCGTGTTATAATCTATATCTGTAAGGAAAATTATAACACGGTGGCTGATTATGTCTCAAAAAAAGTATTTGCTTGCACTAGACCAAGGTACAACGTCATCTCGTGCAATCATTTTTAATTCTAATGCACAAAAGGTTGCAAGTGGTCAAAGAGAGTTTACTCAACACTTTCCGCGACCTGGTTGGGTAGAACACGATGCCCAAGAGTTATTTTTATGTCAACTTACAGTAGCGCAAGAGGTTTTAAGACAAAGCAAGATAAAGCCTGAACAAATAGCCGCTATTGGAATTACAAATCAAAGAGAAACAGTAGTCCTTTGGGATAAAAACACAGGTAAACCAGTGTATCATGCTATAGTATGGCAGTGTCGCCGTACTGCATATATGGCAGAGTCCCTTATTGCGTCTGGCAAGAGTGCTATGATTCAAGAAAAAACAGGGCTTATTCCCGATGCGTATTTTAGTGCAACTAAAATAAAATGGATTTTAGATAAGGTGCCCGGAGCTAGAGAGAGGGCAGAAAAAGGCAAACTTCTTGCAGGTACGATAGATACCTGGCTTATATGGAAACTTACAGGTGGTAAAGTTCATGTTACGGATTACACAAATGCAAGCCGTACAATGTTGTTTAATATTCATACACTTGAATGGGACCAAGAACTTCTTGATTTATTAAAAATTCCACGTTGCATTTTACCAGAGGTAAAAGATTCTTCTTGTATATACGGCGTTACAGACAAAGAAGTTTGTGGTTTTGAAATTCCAATAGCAGCAGCTATAGGAGACCAGCAAGCCGCCTTATTTGGACAGGGCTGCTTTGCAGAAGGTTCTGTAAAAACTACATACGGAACAGGCTGCTTTATGCTTATGAACACAGGGGAAAAGCCTGTAAAGTCAAATAATAACTTATTAACAACAATAGCCATAGGCATAAATGGAAAAGTGCGCTATGCCCTAGAAGGCTCTGTTTTTATGGGTGGGGCTACAATAAAATGGCTTCGCGATGAACTAGGCATTATACGCACAGCTCGTGAATGTGATACACTTGCAGAGAGTGTGCCAAACAGTAATGGAGCCTTTTTGGTTCCCGCCTTTACAGGACTTGGCACTCCTTACTGGGATCCCTACGCACGAGGCATACTTGTAGGATTAACAAGGGGGGTAAATAAAGCTCATATATGCCGTGCAACCATAGAAGCAATTTCTTATCAAGTAAAAGACCTTCTTGTATGTATGAGAGAGGATGCTGGTTTTTCTATAAAAGAAGTAAAGGTTGACGGAGGCGCGTCTGTAAGCGATGTAATGATGCAATTCCAATCAGATATTTTAAATAAGCCTATATTCCGACCTAAAAATGTAGAAACTACGGCTTTAGGAGCTGCATTCTGTGCAGGGCTTGCCGTTGGCGTATGGAAAGATACAGAAGAAATAATAGATAACTGGAAGGTAGATAAAATCTTTACTCCAGGAATGAGTTCGGAACGTCGCCATGAATTATATAGTCTTTGGCAAAGGGCTGTAGAGCGTAGTAAGGGTTGGGCAAAGCCTGTAGAACCATTTAACGGCGAAGAAGACGAACTATCAATTAATAAATCGGAGGTTCTTGTATGAAGAACGAAATATACGATGTGGCAATAATTGGAGCGGGTATTAGCGGAGCGTGTATTGCCAGAGAACTTTCTAAGACAACGGCTAAAGTTTGTTTAATAGAAAAAGAAAATGATGTAAGTTGTGGCACAAGCAAAGCAAATAGTGGCATTGTTCACGCAGGTTATGACCCAGAACCAAATACTTTAATGGCAAAATATAACGTAAGGGGGGCTGCTCTATATCCAGAGCTTGCAAAACTTTTAAACTTTGATTATAACCCCATTGGTTCTTTAGTTTTGGCTTTTGATGATGATGGCTTAAACATTGTAAACAAGTTATATGAGCGTGGATTAAAAAACGGCGTAAAAGATATGTCTGTTTTAAATCAAGAAGAAACGAGAGCCTTAGAGCCAAACTTAAATGAAAATGTAAAGGGAGCCTTGCTTGCAAAGAGTGCTGGTATAATTGCTCCTTACCAAACAACTTGGGCATTTGCAGAAAGTGCGGTCATTAATGGTGTAGAGTTTTTACGCGACACTATGATACATTCCATTACAAAAAATGCAGACGGTACTTTTGACTTAGGAAGTAGTAACGGAATAATAAAAGCGCGCTACGTTGTAAATGCTGCAGGGCTTGCTTCTGATAAAGTAAGTGCTATGGCAGGAGCTAGAGAGTTTACTATAGTACAAAGAAAAGGAGAATACTGCCTTTTAGATAATAAATGCAAAAATCTTGTAAACCATGTTTTATTCCAAACTCCAGGACCTTTAGGAAAAGGGGTTCTTGTAACTCAAACTGTAGATGGCAATATTCTAATTGGTCCTAGTGCAGAAGATGTTTCTACCTCTCAAATGGACTATACAGGAACTACGGCTAGCTCTCAAAATAGTATTCTTGTAGCGGCTGCTCGCTCTGTTACGGAGATTCCTCGTAGAAATATTATTAATTCATTTGCAGGCATAAGAGCACTAGCCTACGAAAAAGATTCTTCTGGACAGCTAAAACCTGTAAACGACTTTATAATTGAAGAAGATGCAAAAGTAAAGGGTTTTATTAATGTAGCAGGCATTTGCTCTCCAGGTCTTACCTCTGCCCCTGCCATTGCAGAAGGTGTTGTAGATATATTAAAAAAGGCTGGCTTAAATGTTCAAGAAAATAAAAACTTTATTGCAGAGCGCAAGGGTATTCCTTCCTTTAAATCAGTAAGTTATGAGCAAAAACTAGAACTAATAAAGCAAGATGCTAGATATGGGCAGATAATTTGCCGCTGCGAAATGATTACAGAAGGCGAAATAGTTGCTTCTATACATTCTCCATTAGGTGCAGTTGATTTAGACGGAGTAAAAAGAAGAACAAGAGCTGGAATGGGAAGGTGCCAAGCGGGATTTTGTTCTCCTCGTGTAACAGAAATATTAAGCCGTGAGTTAAAAATCCCTATGATTAGCGTTACAAAGAGAGGTGGCACTTCTTATATCCTAGACAGCAAGGCTAGAGCCACCGTTCCTGATGTAGCAGGAGAGAGCGTTATGGAGGAAGCAAAATGAACATTCAAGACGAATTTATATATGATTTAATTGTTGTAGGTGGAGGTCCTGCAGGGCTTGCTTCTGCAATATCTGCAAAGCAAAATGGCCTAAAGAATGTCCTTGTTTTAGAACGTGATAATAGAGCAGGTGGCATTTTATTACAGTGCATACATAACGGCTTTGGTTTGCATTATTTTGGAGAAGAGCTTACAGGTCCTGAATATGCTATGCGCTTTGTAAAACAAGCAGATGAACTTGGAGTAGAAACAAAGGTAAACACTATGGTTTTAGAAATCCATAAAGGTGATATATCACATCCAGCTCCAGTTCATGAAGTAATAGCCATTAATTCAACTGATGGTCTTATGTGCTTAAAGACACG
>CAJOPO010000272.1 GCA_905236315.1 uncultured Treponema sp. | reverse complement strand
TTGTAAGTCGCGCTATTATAGCGACTTACAACTCGCAGGAACCTCGAAAAACTTTCTGAAAGGGAGTTTTTCGAGGTTCCCTATAGTAATTTTTGGGGAGATTTCTTTTTATGAGCAAAAAAAGAACAATTATCACGTCTGTGTTTTTAGTAGTTTCTGCACTCGCCATTATTTTTGGTGTAAGTTGCACTAAAAAAAAGGCTTCACTAAATGACGGTGAGTGGACAGGCACAGGTGCAGGACGCAATGGTCCTATAGTATTAAGCATTAGTGTTCAAGAGGGCAAAATAGTAAGTGGCAAAGTCATAAAAGAGGAAGAAACTGATTTTGCAAAACCTGCTATTAATGAAATGATAGAACAGGCTGTAAAAACTCAAAAGACATCTGGGCTAGATACTGTATCAGGAGCAACCATCACTTCTAAGGGAACTATGGAAGCCTTAACAGCCGCCGTTGCTGCCGCTAGTGGAGCAAGTAGTGTAGCACAAGAAAAAACTGTACAAGATGCTTCTTGCGATATTCTTGTTATAGGAGCAGGTGGAGCAGGGCTTTGCGCTGCAACAGAGGCTGCAAGCAAGGGCGCAAAGGTTATTGTTGTAGAAAAGATGGGCATTGCAGGTGGCAATACAAATGCTGCAACAGGTGGCCTTAATGCAAGTGAAACTAGCGTACAAAAAAAATTGGGCATAGAAGACACTAACGAGCAGTATTATCAAGATACTATGAAAGGTGGCTATAACTTAAATGACCCTGATTTAGTACGCAATATGGTAGAAAAATCCGCAGAAACTGTAGATTGGCTCATTAGTTTGGGGGCTGACTTAACAGATGTGGGTAAAATGGCAGGTTCTACAAATAAGAGAACTCATAGACCACAAGGTGGGGCTGCTGTAGGTGCACATTTAGTTCCTGTTTTGCAAAAGGCAGCGGAAAACGCAGGGGCAGAAATCCGCTTTAATACAAAAGTAACTGATATAATAGAAGAAAGCGGTAAACCTACAGGTGTAAAAGTAAATGCGGAAAACGGCTCATATACAATAAACGCAAAGTCTGTGATAATCGCTTCTGGCGGATTTGGGGCAAACAATGAAATGGTTGTAAAATACAAAAGCAATCTTGCAGGCTTTGGAACTACAAATCACAAAGGAGCTACAGGAGACGCTTTTGCTTGGGTAGAAAAGTTTAATGCAGATTTAGTTCAAATGGAACAAATTCAAACTCATCCTACAGTAGTTCCTAGTAATGGCGTTATGATTACAGAAGCGGTGCGTGGTAATGGTGCCATTATGGTAAACAGGCAGGGAAACAGATTTGGAAACGAAATGGCTACTCGCGATGTTATGTCTGCTGATATTCTTGCCCAAGAGGGAAAAACTGCATACTTGTTGTTTGACCAAAATGTTAGAGAATCTCTAAAGGCTATAGAAGGTTATGTAAAGCAGGGCTTACTTACACAGGCAGACAGTCTTTCCTCTCTTGCAGAAAAATTGAATATGCCAGAAAGTCAGTTAGAGCAAACTGTTGCAAAGTATAATGAATATCAAGCCTCTGGTAATGGAGATAGCGATTTTGGACGTAAAGCTTCAGAAATGCCACTTGCTTTAAACAAAGCTCCTTATTATGCCGTAGAAGTTGGACCTGCTGTTCATCATACAATGGGTGGCATAAAGATTAACACAAAAGCGCAAGTAATTGCAAAAGATGGTTCTGTTATAGACGGTTTATTTGCAGCTGGCGAGGTTACAGGTGGTGTGCATGGCGGAAACCGCTTAGGTGGCAATGCTGTAGCTGACATTTGTATTTATGGAAAAATTGCAGCAGATAGCGCATTGGACTATATAAAGTAGCGGAGTAAAAAATGGATACTAAAAAGCCTCGTTCAAGAGAAAAAAATGTAACAGAAGGCTCTAAGGGTGTACACAGGCGCGGAGACGGCTTGGGTACAGGTCCTGTAGGCTCTAGTAATGGTTATTCTTCAAGGCAAGGCTCTCAATCTTCAGGGGCTACAAGAAGTGGTGGAGGTAGTAGGGCAGCTATTGGAGGTGGTGGCGGAATACTAGGCTTAATTTTATTGCTAGTTTTACGTTTTATCTTTGGCGGTGGCTTAGGAAGTTCCATTGATGAGAGTGCTAGCTCTGTGCAGCACTCCTCTGACTATACACAAGAAGAAAATTATTCGTCATATAATAGTGATAATAGTGAAATAGATGAAAGTCCTGCTAGTGAAGGAAGCCGTGCTAAGTATACACAAATAAAAGGAAACGGAAGCGATAACGTTACCTTAATGGTATATATGTGCGGCACAGATTTAGAATCTCGCAGTGGCATGGCATCTTCTGACTTAAAAGAAATGGCGCAGGCTACTGCAAATTCGTCTTTTGGTGAAAACGTAAACTTAATAGTGTATACTGGTGGCTGCAAAAAATGGCAAATAAATGGCATAAGCAATAGTTCAAATCAAGTATATCAATTAAAAGACGGAAAGCTAAAACGCCTAGTTGAGAATGACGGCGCAAAACCAATGACCTCGCCTGATACACTATCTGCTTTTATAAAGTGGACTGCTTCTAAGTTTCCTGCAAATAGGTATGATTTAATCTTCTGGGACCACGGAGGTGGCTCTGTTAGCGGCTACGGTTATGATGAAAAGTTCCAAAGCAATGGTTCCATGAATCTTGCAGGAATTAGAAAAGCACTAAAGACTGCAGGTGTAAAATTTGATTTTATAGGTTTTGATACCTGCCTTATGGCAACAGCGGAAACTGCTTTAATGCTCAATGACTTTGCAGATTATATGATAGCCTCTGAAGAAACAGAGCCAGGAATTGGGTGGTATTATACAAACTGGGTTGCAAACTTAGGAAATGCTCCTTCTATGCCCACTTTGCAAATCGGTAAGCAAATCGTAGACGGTTTTGTAGAGCAGTGTTCTTTGCGTTGTGCGGGGCAAAAGACAACCCTTTCTGTAATAGACCTTGCAGAATTTGCTAATAATGTTCCTTCCCCTCTCTCTAAGTTTTCTAAGTCTATAAGTTCTCTCATTACTAATAAAAATTACAAAAAAATATCTGATGCCCGCTATAACACAAGGGAATTTGCTTCATCTTCAAAGATAGACCAAATTGACCTTATAGATTTGTGCAATAAGATGAATACAAAAGAAAGCATTGCGTTGGCTACTGCTTTAAGAGGAGCGATAAAATATAATAGAACATCGCAAAATATGACTTGCGCCTATGGAGTTTCTATATATTTCCCATACCAAAGGGCTTCTTATGTGGATAAGATTTGCAATACATATCAAGAAATAGGCATGGATGAGTCTTATGCGCAGTGCATAAAAGATTTTGCTGGAATGGAAATAAGTGGGCAGGTGGCAAGTGGCGGAAGTGCCTCTCCTTTAGGAATACTTTTAGGTTCTGCAGGAAGTTCTTCTAGTAGTTCTGCTAGCATGGAACTTATAGAAGACTTATTAAATGCCTTTTTGGGAGGAAGAAGCACTTCTATTAGTGGGCTATCAGGTTCAAACACTAATTTCTTTGCAAATAAATCATTAAACACAGAACAGACTGCTTCTTATATATCTGTAAATCAATTTGATAGTTCTACTTTGCATTGGAAGCAAGAGAAAAATGGCAACTTTAGTATGCAGCTTACTAATAAGCAGCTTAATTTATTGCACTCCATTGACCTTAATATGTTTTATGATGATGGCGAAGGTTATGTGGATTTAGGCTTAGATAATGTTTATGATTGGGACGGTAATAAATTAATAGCCTCTTCGGATAATACTTGGCTTGCAATTAATAAGCAGCCTGTTGCGTACTATCACACAGATACAGTTGAATATGATGATGGCTCTTATACGATTAATGGTAGAGTGCCTGCAATGTTAAATGGGCAAAGAGTTAATCTCTTACTCGTCTTTGACAGTGAACACCCTTATGGCTTTATCGCTGGGGCAGAAATAGACTACCAAGAGAAAGCGACCTTAACTTCTGCAAAAAATATAATGTCTTTGCAAGAGGGTGATAAACTAGACTTTCTTTGTGATTTTTATTCATACTCTGGAGAATATAAAGATAGCTATTATTTAGGAGAAACAATGACCGTTACTGATTCTATGCAGATAAGTAATGTGTATGTAGGCTCTGATAATGTAAAATTAACTTATCGTTTTACAGACATTTATAACCAAGAATATTGGAGCGAACCTATAGAGTAAGGTCTATAGGTTAGTCTGTGTAGTATGATAGGGAGTAAGCCACCTAGCCTATATTTTTATTATACACTTTATAGGAAGGTGGTCACTATAGCCACTTCCATTATATAGATGATACTTTTTGGGAATAAACGAGTTTGAATAGCACCAAGCCCCTTTAGTACAAGGTGAAAAATCAATAATATCTACATCATCACTAACAAAAAAGTTATCTATACGTTCCCACGTTTTATTAAAAAAATAACTACCATTGCAGCTAGGGATATTTTCTTTCATATACCATAAAGACTTTACATCTGTACCACCTAAAGCCACAAAGGGAGAGCGCAAAAACACCTTTTCGCTAGTAGCAGCGTGGCAAAAGCCATCTATATCCATATTAAAGTCCCCACAGGCAATAGTCTGCACCCCCTTGCTTTTGCAGTCTTCCATATAAAAAGCAAGTTGTCCTTCTTGCAAAAGCCTAAGTTGCTCACCTGCATTTATAACTTGACTGTTAGAGCGTTTACTTTTCCAATGGCACACAAATAAAGCAAATGTATTCTTTTTATATTTTACATTCATCTGTATTAGGGGGCGTGTTTGAGATAAAGTTTTATCATTATACCCCACACAAACATCATGCACTTTTACATCTTCAAGGGGAAGGCGAGAAAGCACTGCACAGCCTATAGCCGCTCCCTCATTTTTGGCAAAACAAGCATATTTATAAAACTTATGCCATGCTGCATTTTTATACAAAAAATTAACAATATCGTGTAAAACATCTTCGTTTTCTATTTCTTGCAGTGCTAAAATATCGGCATCCAAAACGTTTATAGACTCGCAAAGGCGTTCTAAGCGTTCTATATACAAAGCCTTAGACCAGTTACCGCGTTTCTTAAACTCTGCATACTCTTCGCCAGATGTGTTAGAATCAAAAAACGTTTGCACATTCCAACTCACAATACTTATTTTGCCTTTTGCATGAACTGCTATTCGTGCAAAAAAGCAAATAAAACACAAACACAAGAATATTTTTTTCTTCATTATCTACCTCTGCCTATATAGTAGATTACAACTTATCATTTTTACTACAATGTAAAATATTTCACACTAAATATAATGCGAAAAGGTATTTTGCATAAATTTTTACAAAAAAACGAATATTTCTCAATTTATATGCAGATTTTCCTTTGACCAAAAGTAAAAACTCTTATAAAATGTAGGAAATAACAGTTTAAATACTGTGAAACTGTTCACAAAGACTAATGAAATCAATACCTGTACCTTCACAAAGAAGACTAGTCTTGCTAGAACGTCTGCTTTGTGACTACAAAGAACGAACAATCACTTCTCAAAAAATAGAAGAGCTAACAGGCTGGTCTGCCGCTCTTGTACGCAGAGATATATCTTTGTTAGAAATTAGGCGCGGGGCAAGCAATGGTTACAAGGTGGCCGAGCTAAAGACTGCTTTAATAGAAGCCTTGCATATAGATGAAACGGAAAAAAAATGCTGCATTATCGGGCTTGGGCAAATGGGAAGGTGTCTTTTAAATAATGAGGAACTAGAAAACTCCCCCTTTAAACTTGTCGCAGGATTTGACTCTAGTGTAAACAGAACGGAGGTTTTACATTCCGCTTTTCCCCTCCACCCCACCACAATGCTAGAAAGCATAATAAAAAAAGAAAATATAGAATATGTCATTCTTACAGTAAATCCAGAAGAAGCGCAACCTATTGCTACAAAACTAGCGTCTTGCGGCATAAAAGGCATTGTAAATTATACGCCTTGTGTACTAAATGTGCCAAAAGATATTTTTGTAGAAAATGTTTCTCTTCTTACTGCATTGGAAACTTTGTCTGCAAGTTCTTAAAAGTGCAGACTAAAAATAGAGGTGCTATTATGAGCATAACAACAAAACGTGTATTTAATTTTTCTGCAGGACCTTCTTGTTTGCCAGAAGAAGTATTAAAAGAATGTGCTGACGAAATGCTAAACTATAAAGGCAGTGGTCAGTCTGTAATGGAAATGAGCCATCGTTCTGCTGTATATAAAGCTATTATTGACCATGCGGAAGAGCAAGTGCGAAAGCTAATGAATGTTCCTTCTAATTACAAGGTTTTATTCTTGCAAGGCGGAGGTTCCACCCAATTTGCAATGGTTGCTCAAAACTTGGGCATACATAGCCACAAAGCCGCTTATATAAAAACAGGTGTTTGGGCAAAGAAAGCAGCTGCAGAAGCAAAAAAACTTGGAATACAGGTTGACGAAATCGCTTCTAGCGAAGATAAAAACTTTAGCTACATTCCTCGTGTAGAAAAAATAGAAGGCGATTATGATTATGCCTACATCTGCTTTAATAACACAATTATGGGCACCCATTATGAATACATTCCAGACACAGGAAACATTCCCCTTGTAGCAGATATTTCTTCTTGCATATTAAGCGAAGAACTAGATGTAAGCAAGTTTGGCTTGTTATTTGCTGGTGCGCAAAAGAATCTTGCTGGGGCAGGCGTTACCCTTGTTATAATTAGAGAAGACCTTATTACAGATGAAGCCCTACCAGGAACTCCTACAATGCTTTTGTATAAAACTCATGCAGACAATGGCAGTATGTATAATACTCCTCCTTGCTATAATATTTACGTGCTTGCAAAAGTCCTTGATTGGATAGAGAAAATTGGTGGTGTAAAAGAGATTCACCGCAGAAATGTAGAGAAAGCAGACTATTTATATAATTATTTAGATTCAAGTGATTATTACCATGCTACAGCAGAAAAGGGAAGCCGCTCTTTAATGAATGTTCCCTTCCTTACAAAAGAAACTGACGCAGAGAGAGCAAAAGAGATAAATGCAAAGTTTGTAAAAGAAGCAGCTGAAGAAGGTCTTGTAAACCTTGCAGGTCATCGTCTTGTAGGTGGCATGAGAGCTAGCATTTACAATGCAATGACGCTAGAGGGTGTAAAAGCCCTTGTTGCATTTATGGATAAATTTGCAAAAGAGAATAGCTAAAAAGCAGTTATAAACGTAAGGAGAATATTATGTATAAAATACAAACTTTAGACAGAATAAGTGCAAAGGGATTAGACAATTTTCCCCGCGATGATTATGAAATTGCAAGTGAAATTGTAAAACCAGATGCCATTCTTGTTAGAAGCCACGATATGCTTTCTATGCAGCTAGATTCTTCTGTAAAAGCTATAGCAAGAGCTGGGGCTGGCGTAAACAATATCCCTGTAAAAGAACTTAGCCAGAAAGGTATTGTTGTGTTTAACACTCCTGGTGCTAATGCAAATGCTGTAAAAGAGTTAGTTATTCTTTCTATGTTGCTTGCAAGTCGCCCTGTAATAGCGGCAAACGAGTGGGTAGAAACTTTAAAAGGCAAGGGAGCAGAGATTGCAGGGCTTGCAGAGAAGGGAAAAAAGAACTTTATTGGCTCTGAACTAAAGGGTAAAACTTTAGGCGTTATCGGCTTAGGTGCCATAGGTGCTCAGGTGGCCAACACCGCAGTAGAACTAGAGATGAACGTTATAGGTTATGACCCCTTCTTGTCTGTAGATGCCGCATGGAGTCTAAATAGGGAAGTAAAACACGCAGAAACCTTAGATACCTTGTTTACAAAGGCTGATTATATTACTGTCCATGTGCCAGAAACTCCCGATACCAAAGGGCTTATAAATGCTTCCACCATAAAGAACATGAAGGACGGAGTGCGCATAATTAATATAGCACGTGGTGGTCTTGTAAATAACGAAGATGCTTTAGAAGCTATAAAAAGCAGGAAAATTGCTTGCATGGTTACAGATTTTGCGGCAGAGGAACTTCTTGGTACAAAAAATGTAATCTGTTTGCCACACTTGGGAGCGTCCACTCCAGAAGCAGAAGAAAACTGTGCTGTTATGGCTGTAAAGCAGCTTAGAGACTTCTTAGAAAGAGGTAACATTGCAAATAGTGTAAACTTCCCTAAGACTAAGCTAGATAACCCTATTCCACATGGTGGAACACGCCTTTGCATAAGTATTCAGAATGTAAGCGGCGTTATAAGTAAGTTTACTTCTGTTTTAGGCGATGCAAACTTTAATATATCAAACATGATAAACCAAAATCGTAATGATTTAGCGTATAACCTTATTGATATAGATGGAAGGGTGGACGAGGAAACTCTAGAAAAGCTTTCTAAGATACAGGGTGTAATTAACGTTCGCCCCATATATGCGTGAGTAGACGGTAGGAGATAGACGGTAGACATTAGACATTAGAATTTAGGTGGTGTTACAGAAAGTATGCCAAAACTTTCAACCGTCATTTTGAGCAATAGGCGTTGCCAGCGAAAAATCTGTGAATCTCGCAGATTTCCGCTAAGATTCGATAGATTCTTCACTTCGTTCAGAATGACTTGCTGAATATAGCATACATTTCGTAACAT
>CAJOPO010000271.1 GCA_905236315.1 uncultured Treponema sp. | reverse complement strand
TTGTAAGTCGCTATAATAGCGCGACTTACAACATCGCATTTTCAAAGTTGCCTCTAAAAACTGAAGTTTTTAGAGGCTCCCATATGTAGCTTTTTCTGCGTTTTTGAAAGAAATAGTAAAGAAATATTAAAATATTTGTTATAATAGTGCATTTGACCTAGAATTAAATTTTTTATTTTGCTATAATAGCATAGATACAGAAAGAATGCATCATTCTGACTCCTTTAGGTGCAATCCTCTGTTCTTTTGCCGTATGCCGGAAAGCGTGTCGTTTTTCTCCTCCTCACTTATCGCTTTCCGGCTTTTTTTATGAAAAAAAATATTGCCGAAAATAATAGTCTTTTATTATATTAATTTAAAGATAATGAGATTTGTTTTTAAAGTTTTTATCTTTTAGAACAGGTCGTATAATTATAGAAGGGTAATTATGGCAACGTATCAATTTCAAACAGAAGTAAATCAATTATTAAAGTTGATTATTCATTCAATGTATTCAAACAAAGACATTTTTTTAAGGGAAATAGTTTCTAATGCTTCGGACGCACTAGATAAGCTAAAGTATTTAACAGTAAGTGATGATAAATTTAAGAATCTTACTTTTAGCCCACGCATTGATATTACATTTAATGAAGATAAAAATATTCTTACTGTACAAGATTGCGGTCTTGGCATGGATGATAAGGATTTAACAGATAATCTTGGTACAATAGCTCGTAGTGGAACTAAGGCTTTTATTGAACAACTTTCTGCTAGTGGTAATAATAATTCAGATTTGATTGGTCAGTTTGGTGTTGGATTTTATAGCGCATTTATGGCTGCAAATCATATAGATGTTTATACTCGTAAGGCAGGTGGCGATGGTAAAGCATGGCACTGGTCTAGCGATGGTACAAATGCCTATAATATAGAAGAACTTGATTTATCAAGTGATGTAGCAAAACAGTATGGATTTGATAAGGCAGAAACTGTAGGTTCTGCTATAGAAATGCACTTGAATGATGATAGCAAGGATTATGCTAGCAGATGGAAGATAGATGAACTTATAAAAAAATATTCTAATCATATAGCGTTCCCTATTTATTTGCATTATACACAAAATAAGTATGATAAAGACGGCAAGGTAGAGGGAAGTGAAAATAAGGTAGAGCAGGTAAATAGTGCTAGTGCTTTATGGAAAAAGTCTAAATCAGAACTTAAAAAAGAAGATTATAATGACTTTTATAAAACCATTAGTCATGACGGAACAGACCCTCTTATGTATGTTCACACCCATGCAGAAGGAACTCAAGAATATACAACATTGTTTTATATTCCACAGGCAGCACCATTTGATATGTATCAAGCCGACTATAAAAGTGGTGTAAAACTGTATGTTAAACGTGTATTTATTACTGATGATGACAGAGAGTTATTGCCTGCTTACTTGCGCTTTGTGCGTGGTATAATTGATAGTGAAGATTTACCGCTTAATGTTAGCCGTGAGATATTGCAGCAAAATCGCATACTAGAAACTATCAAAAGTCAGTCTGTAAAGAAGTTACTAGGGGAATTTAAGAAGCTAGGGGAAGCTGCAGATGCTGCTCGTAAGGCAGAAAATCCTAGCGATGAAGAAAAAGCTACTCTAGAGCAGTGGAATAAGTTTGTTAAAAATTATAACCGCCCATTAAAAGAGGGGCTATATTCAGATTTTGCTAATCGTGATGAGATTGCAGAGATTTTGCGTTTTAAGAGTACAGATGCAAGTGGTGACGGCGAGGATAAGTGGACTTCATTTGCAGATTATGTACAGCGTATGAAGGACGGTCAAAAATCTATCTATTATATAACAGGTACAGATGAAAAAAATCTACGAGAATCTCCTTTACTAGAGGCTTATAAAAAGAAGGGCTTTGAAGTTCTTATTATGGCCGATGATATTGATGATATTGTTGTTCCTCAATATGGCAAATATAAAGACTTTGACCTAAAAGCTGTTAATCGTGCAGGTAGCGATGAAGAACTTGGTGTAGATAAGGAAGAAGCAAAGAAAAAGGAAGAAGAATTTAAACCTGTTCAAGAAAAGATAAAGAAAGCTTTAGGAGAGCGCGTAAAAGATGTAGTTCTTTCTAAGCGTTTGAGTGATAGTCCTAGCTGTATCGTTGTAGATGAAAATGACCCATCTTTGCAAATGGAACGTATGATGCGTGCTATGGGGCAGGGAAATGCTTCTTTAGTTAAGCCAATTTTGGAAATTAATGCAGAACATGCATTAGTTAAAAAATTAGAAAATGAAAACTCAGAAGAATTTATTGCACAAATAAGTGAAGTCTTGCTTGACCAGGCTTTACTTGTTGATGGAGCAGAACTAAAAGACCCTGCTGCTTTTATAAAAGCAATGAATAGCTTATTAACACGCTAACTTTATACAGAAAACTAAGATAAAAAAGGCAATGGCATAGCTATGACATTGCCTTTTTTTTGTGGAGAATATAGGGAGCCTCTAAAAACTTCAGTTTTTAGAGGCAACTTTGAAAATGCGATGTTGTAAGTCGCGCTATTATAGCGACTTGCAA
>CAJOPO010000270.1 GCA_905236315.1 uncultured Treponema sp. | reverse complement strand
TTGTAAGTCGCGCTATTATAGCGACTTACAACTCGCAGGAACCTCGAAAAACTTTCTGAAAGGGAGTTTTTCGAGGTTCCCTAGAATGATTTTGCCACCTCGAATTAATTTCGGGGGCTACAAGTTCAATCTTGTATCATGAAATGTGCCATCACTAAAAAAGGTATAGGATTCTTAGTGTAAAGGTACTACCTTCGTGGTTAAAAGGTAGTACCTTTAGGGTGCGAAGGTATAGCCTTTGTGGTGTAAAGGTATAGGCTTTTTAGTAAAAAGGTACTACCTTTGTAGACAGAACGCATATTATACAAAGTAGCAATCATATTATGACTTGCTTTTGCATTCCTTCCCTTTAGTTAATTTTGGTTTCGCACTTTTTCTTCAAAGTCTTTAACTGTGTACACTTGGCCGCTTTCTGTTATGCACATAGCCATAGGATGTATGTCTTGCAATGCCATTTGACCTAATCTTTTAGGCATTACAGGAAAATGTATATAACGCAATTCCGAACATTTTCGGCAGGCATTAACTGGAATATAGTCAAAATCACCCATATTTAACCAGAGCAGATTTTCGTGTCCATATAGGAACATCTCTGGTAAAGGATTAAATTTATGCAAGGCTTCGTTCCATATAAGGCTGGTTTTGCCTAAATCCAAAAAAACCTTTTTATTAGCCAATAAAGTAACAGTTTCTTCTATACGGCTCACAGTGTCATTATCTAGTTTTCCGCTTACTTTTATACAATGAAAATCACCCTCATACTTAAGATTTGGATTTGCATCTAATAATGTTGATAACTGTTCAACCGTAGTATAAGGAAAATTTGCAATATTTAACTGCGAAATATCTAATATTTGTATGTCTGTAATGTTTTGTAGGGTCTTAGCTTCTAGCAACTTTAAGGTAAAAGGAAAAACTAATTTATATATCTTTGAAAAAGCAAAAGCTTCTCTACCAATTTCTGTTACTCCTTTAGGAATAGTAACAGTTTGTTTTTGCCCAAATTCTGCATTTGCAAAGGCACAGTCGCCTATTGTTTGTAAATGCTGGGGAAAGCTGATATTCATTACCCTTGCACCGTAAAATGCGTAAGGGGCTATTTTTTGTACATTATTTGGAATAGTAACAGTTTGTTTTGAGAAGTCAGAACAGCATAATAAAACGCTATCTTCGCTATCATTTGTGAGCAAAAGCCCATCTTTTAGGATAAAATGCTTAGGAGAGGCATTAAATGCAATGATATTTGGAGATGCATTAAAAATGTTCCCCAAAATATTATTGTCTCCAACGAATGCCCCAGCCTCTATTTTTTTTATATCATCAGGAAGAATAATTTTTTCTGCGCTAACACAAATAGCCCCCCTTCTTAACACTTCTGTGCTATTTGGTAGAATTATAGTGCCATATATTCCCTGTATAGAATCTTTTTCTAAGGTATTATTTAATTCTGCAGGGTATGTACATTCGGATAAATCTAGGTTTAAGTTGCCGTTTATGTGTTCTATATTTCCTTTCTGCATAAGGAAATATAAATCTTGCAAAATGCTTTTTGTAAGGCTTCCGCTCACCTTTACGTCATACAAACTGTGAGTATCAAGTTTTTTTATGATTTGCGCTAATTCATCGGCCTGCACAAATATGGTTTTTCGCTCTGTACTAGGCTGCCTCTCCAAAGTAAAATTTGTGCCATCATAGTTAAAAATATAAGGCGTGCTATACGGTATTTTGTAATCTTTTAGCTCTTTGCGATATAGTTGCAGTGCCAAATTATCAGAAAAATCAACTTTAATATTGAATTTATCAATGTTTTTGTTGTAAATATCTTGCATTTGGGCAAAATCCTTTCGCTTAGAATGAGTCTTTACCCATGATTTTGAATTGTATTCATAAAATTCAAGCCCCTCTTCCTTTTGCACAATCATTATAGGTGCATTTTCTTCAGAGAGGAATATTTTGTATGGTTCATCTGTAATTACTTGCTTTATAGCACTTTGCATAGCTTCGCTATATGGGTCGTTTACAAAGTTATCTTCAGTATCTCTATTTATGCTAATTTCTGTTATACCTATATCGCGAGATTTTGTGCCCTCATAGCTAGATTTTATAACGAGTCTTATTTTATCATATAGGGTGTAACGCCTCTGTGCATATAGAAAATTAACTAATTGTAAACTGTTACTATCTTGCAAGGTAATGCTTTCTGGCTTTAATTCATTACCAAAGTATATATCTATGTCTTTTGCCCTACTATTCTTAAAATAATATTGAAGATTGCCCGCTCCATTCCTAAATGCTATGCAACTAATCGTAGTTGGGCGGTCAAATTGTAGTAAAATGGAGGTTTGCTCCTCTTTTTGCGCTGAATTGGAATACCATGATTGCCATGTATTATCGCATAGGTAAGAAGCTTCGTGCCCTTGCACTGAAGAAGATGCTCTTACAATAGAAACTGTTACCTTTTTTGGTTGAATACGCTTTGAATATTCATAGCAGGCGTTGTACCATTGTGTGTAAGAAAGTTTTTCGTCAGCACTTGTTACTGTAATGTTTTCCCACACTGAATTATTTGTTGGGTACTCTAAGCCATCTCCTTCATAGCTGAATATATTTATTGGATGCAAGGGGGCTTTTATTCTTTTTAAGGAAATGCAGCCCTTAAACGCTCCTCCGTCTATGGCTTCTAGCATGGCAGGAAGGGAAACTTGCTCTAGAGATGTGCAGTCTTTAAACAAATTTGTAGATATGACTGTGAGGGTGTTAGGAAGGATAATGCTTTTTAGGTTTTCCATGCCTTCAAACAGATTGTTTGTTAAACGCACTTCCCCATTTGAATCTATTGGAACATAGCAACTATGCAAATCTAAATTGATATAAGAAGTGGAATCTTTTCTTAGCTCATTTAAAAGTGCTGCTGTACCTTCTTCATCTAGCGTGTAATCATAGCTTCTGTCTACGGTAGAAAGATACTTAAAGTACGATTTCTTTTTTTCAGATGGTGCTTCCTCTTGCTCTAGTGCGTCTTGCATTTTTATAGTGCCATAGTCATATTTTCTTTTGCAGCCTACAAATAATACAACTAGGGCGACTAATAATAGATAACCTACTCTGCTTTCCATTCTGCAACTCCGCCCTTTGATGTACTGAATATTATAGCGACTTTACAGATTTTTTTATTTAGTTTTTCATATTCATTAAGAGGCACTTTCTCTTCTATGCGGGCAAAAGCGTCTGCCATAACATCTTCTATATCAAGGTTTTTGTCCATTTTTAGCTCAAAAACGTATATGCTTTCTCCAGCGTCTACGGCGAGTTCTGAATGTTGTCCTTTGTATTGTGGCTCTGTAAGCACTTCATGACCTGTTAAATATATAAGTGTGTGGAATGCAAGTTTGTAAACATAAGAGGGGGCTTCTTTCTTTTGCTTGATGATTGTTAAATCGCTAAGGGCTTCTTTTATGGCTGCCATAAAGGAATTAATATCGCTTTCTGCAAGTGCCTTCTGAATACGCGCCACAAATGCCCCCGCTTTGCCAGTGGAGCCAATATCTGTAAAGAAAGGAAGCACTGCCTTTAGGAAACCTCTTCGTATCTCGGCATTAGGAAGGACTAATGTATATAAATTGCTTGTTGCGTCATAATCTGCAATGGTTAAATATCCTGTTTGGTATATGAGAGATGTGAGGTCGGTTTCTGTCCACTTGTATTCCATAAGGTCATCTGCGTCTACCTGTATGCAGTCTATAAGGCTGAACATATCATAGTGCCCACTTTGCAACATCTTTACAAGCATAGACGGAACGCCTGTGTTAAACCAGTATTGCCCATAATCTTTTGCATCGAGTGCACTAAGTACGCTAAAAGGATTGCTGATATTTATGCCTTTTTTGCAAAACATATAGCCTTCATACTTTGCAAGCAATATGCGTTTTGCTTCTTGAACATCAAGTTCTTGTACTTTTGCAAGTTCTTCTAGCTCTGGGGCAAAATTATTTTCTATCTCTTCTTTTGTAAAACCGCATATAGTATTGTAATCAATGTATGTGCTTATGTCTTTTAGCTGATTGGAACCATTAAAGATATTTACGCTGGCATATTTTGTAATGCCCGTCATAAAAATGAATTTTATATAATAATCATTGCCGTTAAGAACTGTGTAGAAACTGCGGAGTACTTCCCTATTATGTGTTTCTTCTGGAGAGAATATGGCATCGAGAACTGGCTTGTCATAGTCATCAATAAGGACTACTACAGGCTTTCCACTAGTTTCGTAGGCACGATGAAGAATGTACTCAAAACGGCGGGCA
>CAJOPO010000269.1 GCA_905236315.1 uncultured Treponema sp. | reverse complement strand
TTGTAAGTCGCTATAATAGCGCGACTTACAACATCGCATTTTCAAAGTTGCCTCTAAAAACTGAAGTTTTTAGAGGCTCCCTAAATAGACTTTTTTTATTTATCGGAAGAATATTTTATAGCCGTTGTACTTTTTTAGTTTTTATAGCTTTTCGCCAAAATATATGCCTGCCCACTCCCAGTTTCCGTGCACGCTGGGGGCAGCAGGAAAGTTTATCTTCCTAAAATAAAAATACCAAGTATCCACATAAATAGAGCTCCAGCCCCAAGTTTTCAGATACGCCTCTGTTGCAAAAGAAGATTCATCTACATTTTCTGCAAAACGTATTCTGCGCCCTGCCATATAAGAACTCATAGATACTTCACTTTGAGAGTTAGGTGCGTTTTCGTCTTGCCTCCAAGATGTAGCAAAAAAACTTACCTTTGATTTATATCTGTCTAACTCTCTTGCATTATGGCTTGCTAATGCCTTTTGCACAGCTTGAACTAATTCCTCTAAGGTTGTAAATGTCCAATCCTTAGAAGAATTGTTAAAGTCCACAATCTGCTTTGCTGTGTTATAAGCCTCTGGTAAGCCTGCTATCTGTATGGTGGAAGCATTATCTTGTGCTAAAAATTGCTTATAAGCGTCTATAGCAGAATCCCATAAGCCTTCTTTTTCATATTCCATTGCAAGCCTAAAGTATAACTCCGTCCTATTTACAGAATCAGGAAAGAGGTTTATAAGGCGGTTAAAATATATAATCCTATCTGCTGGTATTGTACTTAATTGTAAAAGATTTCGTAAGCATAATAGATGAACAGAGGTAGAGTTTACCATAACATCATTGTAGTTATTTAAACTTTTCTCAAAGTAATACTCTGCCATAGGCTTACTATTATTTTCCATATATATATGTGCCACCATAAGAAGATAGTAGGCGTTATAGTTATCATCAGGATGATGAGATACCCATTCGGTTAAAAATAATATTAACGAGGGATAATCCTTTATGGAAAGCATATTGTTTGCAATGCGGTTCACTATTCCATAGCGAGTCTTTTCGTCTATATCATTTTTTTCTAAAAGAGTCTGTAACTGCTTTTGCATAATATTATATTCTTTTCTTTTATCTTTTTTTAATGTAGGCAAGCCGTTTCTACCAATAAAGAAAAAAGCAAGAATTAATAGTATTAAGAATAATAATGCAAAAAATGAATAGTTTGTAACTTTTCTACTCATAAGTTTATTTTAACAAAGGCTTTTATTATTGGCAAGAAGTAAAATATGGTATATCATAGAAAGAAAGGAATGGGCTATGGGGAGTAAAAACAATCTTAAGCAAGATATTCAAGATAGATACGAAGAAATAAAAAAAACTCATAAAGGTAGATGGAACTTTATCTTAGCGGTAGGGCTTTTTCTTTTTATAGCGGGCATTGTTCTTCTTGTGCTAAACCTTGCAAATCCCGCTTTGCACTTTGCATATAAACCTATAATAATGCTACTTATAGGCTCCATCCTGCTATATATATCATTCGTCTTTATGCACAATAGCTTTTTCCTATTTTTAGGGCTTTTTTTGGTACTGTGCGGAATACTTTTTACTATAGTAGAGTTCAAAATCACAAGATACACACTACACGAGCTATGGCCTGTCATATTTATAAGTTTTGGCATAGCATTGTTTCCTGCGGGGCTTTATAAGCTGAAACGGATAAAAACAATCTATATGTTTCCTGCTATAGCACTTACTGCTATGGGCATAAGCATATTACTATTTTCTACACATGTAATACGCACACCTTTTAGAATGTTTATTTCTATGTGGTGGCCACTGCTCATTATCTGTATGGGTGCGGCTCTTGTAATTATATTTTTTGTACAACAACTTAGACAAAAAGATTTTCCATATATGAAAGATGATTCCTTAGTAGACGGAGATGAGGATTGATTTATAAGCACAAAATGGCGTTATTTATACTAACGCTGTTTTCTATATTTGCTACATTTTTTATGTTCTCTTGTAAAAGCACCCAAAAGCAAGATATAAATGCTGCAGGGAATGAAGCAAATGTAGAAGGTGCAGAAGGAGTGAGTATTCCTCTTCCTAAAAGGGAAAAACTTTCATATTTTTCTTCCATAGATAAACAGCTATTTAAACTAGCCCTAGATTCCTCCCCTGATTCCCTAAAGAAAATGGCTTCTAGTATGTATAAGACAGGTGTAAATGAAGAAGCTGAAAACACTCTTTTGTATATAGCATATTCCATTATGGAAATAGTGTGGCCTTCAGAAAGCATTTCTTGGACACTTCCTTCTGCCGTTCCCCCAAGTCAATATCCCGGAATTATAGATACGGCAAGACAGGGCTTTTATGATTCTAGCACAGATAATTCAGATTTCTTTGCTCTAATCTTGCCTTCCTTAGTGCTTTTTACAAATTTTAGCCGTAATGATTATTATGAAGAAGCCGAAAACTCCTTAAAGCTTGCCCTAGAAGAAGCCCCCTCCTCCTCTTTAGTAAATTATATGCTAGGTACTTTGTATTATAGAAAGGGAGATTATTCAAATTCTTCTATATATTTAACACGTGTGCTAGAGAATATGCAAAATAGCAGAGAAATACTATATGCTGTAGCGCAGGCAATGTATAAGGCAGAAGATTATAAAAAGGCTTTAGATTTTTCAAGTCAACTTTTAGCTCTAAATGGTCAAAATATAAATGCTCTTAAACTATGTAGCGAAGCGAGTGCCGCTTTAGGAGATTATGCGGGAGCCGAAGACTATGTTATGAGGGTATTGCAGTTAGAGCCTGAAAATATGGAGTTTGTTCTGCTACGTGCTAAGATTCTTATTCATGGTGGGGACTATATAAAAGCTGCTTCTTTACTTGACGTTTACGCTCGCTCTGGTCTTAACAGCAAAGACTATCTTTTGCTACGTTCTCTTTTGCAAAAAGAGTGGAACCGCAATAACACTATGGCAGCAGACACTATGAATAGAGCACTTGCACAGTACCCAGATGATGCAGAAATACTTCTTTATTCTGCAAAACTTGCTTCAGAAGCCAATGTTTCTATTGGGGGGAGAACAGCATTATCTTTGGTAGCAAGTTTGCTAGAGCAAGCCCCTGATAATATAGAAGCAAAAAAGATTGCTGTTACAGAGATGAATAAAAGTGGCCAAAATCAAGAAGCCTATGCTTTGAGCAAAGACTTATTAGAGCAAAATGCTGATGATAAAGAAATCCTTTGCTCTCACGTAGAAGTTTGTCTTACCTTAGGCTATATAGACGAGGCTTTAGACATTGCCACTTCCTTGTATGAAGAAGATAAGGAAAGTGAAGCCTTGCAGCAGTTATATTTAAAAGTTTTAGTTGCCACAGGGCGCAGGCAAGAAGCTGGTGCTATGATAACAGAACTTATGGAAGGCTCTAATTCCAAGATGAAAAGTTTTTTATTTTATCAAAAGAGCCTCTTAGATACAGATTCTGACACAATTTTAAGCGACTTGCGTTCTAGTCTTACGGCAAACCCTCGTAATAGAGATTCCCTTTACCGCTTGTACCGCATATATTATAACAAAAAAGACTGGAGAAGGGCGCAGTATTATTTAAAACAAGTAGTAGCTCTAAATCCTTCTGATAGCGAAGTCCTTGCGTTAAATGCAGAGCTAGATACTCTCTTAGGAAAATAACATTTATAAAAGGCTTTTGTTACGAATACCCTGCTGCTAATAATGGGGGCTATCCCCTTATATAAAACAGGTGGCAAAGAAGAACACAGCAGGGAGTGTAACCTAGTTAGGTTGTAGTGGTGGTTTGGACTAGAGGGAATGGGGGATTTAATTAGAGGAAGTAGACGGTAGTAGTTAGAACTTAGACGATAGAATTTAGAGTTTAGGGATGTGTTACAAAATGTATGCTAAAACTTTCAACCGTCATTTTGAGCAATAGGCGTTGCCAGCGAAAAATCTGTGAATCTCGCAG
>CAJOPO010000268.1 GCA_905236315.1 uncultured Treponema sp. | reverse complement strand
CTGCGAGATTCACAGATTTTTCGCTGGCAACGCCTATTGCTCAAAATGACGGTTGAAAGTTTTAGCATACTTTTTGTAACACATCCCATAAAAAAACTGATTCCTATGCTTGTGAGTGGAGACACGCTTAATTGTTAGTTGAGCGTAGACAAAATCCTAGTATTCCACGTTAAAAGAGCCTTCTTGCGACACTAAAGGTAGCTCTTCTTTATTTATGGAGTCCACTCTTATAAATCTTTCAGATTGTATTTTATTTATAAACTGTTCTATCTTTTCTTCCGTACCTTGCACTTCCATAGAAACAGAACCATCCCACTCATTGCGAACCCAGCCTGTAAGCCCTAGCCATAGAGCTAAATTATATGCTGTATATCTAAAACCTACACCCTGCACTCTGCCATTAAACTTTAAATGAAATCTCTTATTCATAGCTATATCAAAAAAAAAGAACCCCGCAGAACTGATTGAAAAACTGCGGGGTAAAGGAGTTTACCAAACATGGACGGATTGGCACATGAACCATTTAAGGTCAACATTTATTTTATCGGTATAAAGACAAAAATAATGATAAAAATTTAGTAAGAGTCGCTTATTTGGTGGTAGAATATATAATATGAAAAATGCACTACACACACTCTTAAAAGAAAAGTCGATATTCTATGAAGCACAAAGAACAGGACTCTCCTATGTGCTTGACTATAACCCTGATAGATTTTTATCTCCGTGTTACACGGCACTCGGTAAAACCGCTCCTTGTTCCCCCTATGGTGGCTGGGAAAGCCGCACTATACAGGGGCACATGTTGGGGCACTATCTTTCTGCCCTCTCTCAGTTCTATTTTTATGCTAATAGTAGCGAAGCCCTAGATAAAATTAAATATACAGTAGAAAAGATAAAATCCTTGCAGCGTTCAGACGGCTACTTTGGCGGGATTCCCTCTAGCCCTTTTGAAGAAGTGGCTTCTTCTAAGGGGAACTTTAGCGTAGAAAGATTTTCCTTAGCGTCTTGGTGGGTTCCATGGTATTCCGTCCATAAAATATATGCAGGTCTTATAGATGTTGCCGTTCTATGCAAAAAAGAAAGCGAGCTATCATCTTTAGCTCTTGATATTGTTACAAAGATGGCAGACTGGGCAATGAGCATTACGTCTAAACTTGATACGGCTTCAATGCAAAAAATGCTTTACTGTGAACACGGCGGAATGTGCAAAGTCTTTGCTGATTTATATGCCCTCACTAAGCAAAAAAAATATCTTACAGAAGCGGTGCGCTGGATTCATCATGAAGTGATTGACCCCGCCATACAGGGAAAGGATGCCTTGCAGGGCTATCATGCAAATACGCAGATACCTAAGTTCATTGCCCTTGCTCGCTTGTATGATTTAACAGGTAATCAAGAATATCGCAATGCAGTGGAATTCTTTTTTGAAAACGTTACCCAAAAGCGAAGTTATGTTATAGGGGGAAACTCTATTGGTGAGCATTTTACTCAGCCTTTACTGGAAAAGTTAGGCAAAGACACTTGCGAAACTTGCAATTCCTATAATATGCTAGAACTTGCAGAGTATGTGTTTAGCTGGCATGCTTTCCGCTGGAATGAGGATGATAAACTTAAGACCGTAGAAACTGCTAATTTTTATGAAAAGACCTTGTATAATCATATTCTAGCCTCCCAAGCCCCCTCTAGTGGAGCAAAGACATATTTTGTTTCCATGTTGCCTGGTACGTTTAAAGTGTACAGTAGCAAAGAAAACTCTATGTGGTGTTGTGTTGGCACAGGCATAGAAAACCCCGCGCGCTACGGACGCTTTATTGCCACAGATACAGGGAGCGATATTTATATCAATTTGTTTATCCCTTCAACTATTACTACAGAAGATGGCTGGTGCCTTTCTATAGAAACTGACTTTCCGTACAAAGAAGAGACAAGTGTTGTAATCGTTCAAAAGGGCAAAAATGAGCGTTGCATAAAGATACGACATCCTTTATGGGAAGAAAGTCAAGGAGGGACTTATCTTGAATATGATTGTGTAAACGCGGGCGATAGGATTAGTGTAAAACTTCCTATGCATTTACATGTACGTTATGCAAGCTCAAATGATGATTTGTTTTCTCTTATGTATGGACCCCTAGTGCTTGCTTGTGATTTGGGGCGCGATAATATGCCTAATGATATTGTTGATGACCATTTGGTATATATGCAGGAGCCTAAGCCTGTAAAAGTGCCTCTTATAAAGCAAGACCTAAATAATTTAGATAGCTGGTTAGAGTGTACAGATAAAGAGAAACTTACTTTTAGTGGGGCTGGGCTTAACTTTGTTCCCTTTTACGCGCTTCATCATAGTTATTATGCCGTATATTTCTCTTCTAAAGAAAGCCTTTCACAAGATTTATTAGGAGTGGAAGGGAGAGCTGATAATATAGAGGACTTTGTTGAATGTGGTAGACAGCAGAGCGAGGTGGAACACTTTTATGAGGGGGCTAATACCCACGCTCAATATATAGAAGCCTTAGATAAAAGTGGTAGGACAATTACTCCTAATGCTAAAGGATTTTTTAGCTATAAGTTTAGATTATGGAAGACTAAAAAGCTCTCCTTTGTAATTGCCTTAGAGCCTAAAACACTAGGGAGTCTATCTGTTAGTTTGGGGGACACAAAATTAAACGATATAAGTAATACCAGTGAAGATTCTAATTTGACGCATAATATTAAACTTGAAATTCCAGAGGACTTTGTTGCTAGTAAAATGGGCGAGGGGGATTATTGTTCCCTCGCGTTAAGATTTGATAGTCTTGAAAACGAGCCTTGTCCATGTGTTGTGGGGGTGTATTTGATAAGTGAGTGAAACGCCTACGAATTGGGCTAGAATAGGTAGACCCCGAAACTAGTTCGGGGGCTAAAAGGATTGCAGTTACGTGCGCTAGTGCATCCTTGTGCTCTAGTGGAATGACAATTCCATGTCATTCCGAAGTGGTTTCGGAATCTTATTATTAGCCTAAGCTCTTATCGTTTATTGCCCCAAAAGTATTCACCTGTGGTAGTAGCGTCTAGGGTTGTAAAGGTAATGGTATGGCGTTCTACGTTTTCACCCTTTCTAGCCCAGTCGTAAGCTTTTAGAGCATAGCCCTTGAAAGTGCCTATACTAGCTCCTTCTGTGTCTTTAAGAGTTAATGTAACGCTACTACCGTCTTTTGCTAGTGACCAAGAACCTGTGTAGCTACCGCTTATGCTTCCGTCTTCATTAAGAGTGAGTTCTTTAGACGCTGTAGGGCGTGCATCATCTACGTGCATAGCGTTTACTTTTACAACGCCAGTTTTAAAGCTGCCCTTAGAAGAACCTCTTACCGTTAGAATACTGTCATAAGTTCCGCTAATATCTTGTGCTGTAAGAGGTGTAAGACCTTCTTTTGCACCATCGTAATCATTCCAGTATTCGTTTTGGTTAAGAACAGGCCAACCATCTTCTGTAAAGAACATACTGTGTATCTTTAAACAGAAAGAATCTATGCCACGGAAGTTAGTTCTAGTGTGGCAGGCAAATAGAATATTTTTGTCTTTATCAGTAAAGATGGACTGTCCACCGGGAGCCATATAGCCGTATTCATCTTGTAATTCAGCAGCACCTATTATCTTGCCACCAAAAGAATGGTAAGAGTCTGCGTCAAGTGCGGTTTTAAATACCATTGACTGCCCACTGGTGTCTGTGTAGGGACCGTCTACGTTTTTGCTTCGTCCCACTCCTACGCGGTATTCAAAACTTAAATCTCCCATAGAAACAAATACATAATAGTAGCCTGTTTTACTATTGAAGATAACCTGAGCACCTTCATAAGCGGCTCCCTTTCCTCCTGCTATTAAAACGCCACAGTTGCCCTCTATGCTGTCTACAGGGGCATCCATTTCATCTCCTACGCGGTATTTCTTGCCATTAAAAGTAGAAGTTCCTGCAACAGTTGCTACAGGCTTAAAGGTTTCTGCGTCCACATAAATTAAAGCAATTCCGTTTTTCCAAGAGCCATAAGTTACTGCATAGCAAGTGTTTTTGCCTATCTTGAAGGTTTTTAGCTCACCTGTAGCCACGTTCATTACGAACTCTGGGTCAATGCAACCAAAGCCGTTTGCCCAAGAACTATTTGCGGTGTTGTAGCTGCCCCAGTAGCCAATCTCTGTGTTTTGGGCATTTTTATTGTTCCATACATAGCGAGCAAGAGTGGAGTTTGAGTATAGTTCTGGATTGTAGTCTTTTGCTGGTATAAAAGGACCTTCTGGACTATCTGCAATGGCCATTGTGATTGCTGCAGCTGGATGTTTACCGCCACTAAATGAAAGACAGTCTGTTATAATGCCATGTAACATATAGTATTTGCCATTTTGCTTTACTATAGTTGGTGCCCAGCTATTTGGACGCGCTGTAGCCTTGTACCAATTTGTGTTATATGCAGTTCCGTCATTTGTTACATAGCCTACCCATTTAAGAAAATCATCGTCCCAGTGCATGTGATGATAGGATATAGATACATCTTTTGGGTCCCATAGGGGAGAGTTGCCATGCTTTGCCCAGTGTACGAGGTCATCAGAAGAACGTAGTTCTACACCGTTTGCCCAGCCTGTTGAATAAACATAATAGCGTCCTGTGTCTGGGTCTTGGAATAAGCGTGGGTCGTGGCATTGCCATGTGGCCTGTGAAAGTGCGCTATATTTCTCATGCGCAAAGTTTGCTGTGCTAGGATTTGTTTTAACATCAAAGTATTCTTTTACATCAGAGGGGTCTAACTCTTTTCGTTTTGCATTATTTGTAACTGTTTCGTTTTCCATTGGGGCTGGTTTTTCTAATGTTGCTTCTGGAATGGGTTTACTGCAAGAAAAAAATCCTGCAACAAACATACACATCGTTATGGGAACAATAAATCTTGTTTTTTTCATTATTTATCTACCTCCTTTTTTGCGTGGCGGACACTTATACAAGGGAACCTCGAAAAACTCCCTTTCAGAAAGTTTTTCGAGGTTCCTGCGAGTTGTAAGTCGCTATAATAGCGCGACTTACAACAT